>JAKAJX010000274.1 GCA_021824855.1 Bacteroidota bacterium
GAAATAGAATTAACTTTAAAACCATTTACTGAAACTAAAGCTAAATTAGATGCAGGAGTTTATAAGGTAGAAGCTATACCCGATATGGCAGAAGCAAGATAACTTTCTTTCAAATATTTTCAATCCCTTTCAACTTTTTGAAAGGGATTTTTTGTAAATAACAAAATATGAAAAATCAATCAGTTTGTATTATAGGAATTGGGAATATACTTCGTACAGATGATGGTGTGGGTGCGTTTATTGTACAAGCAATTGAAAACAAAAAATTGAAGAATGTATTTTGTTTAACTGAACAACAATTGCAAATAGAGTTATTAGAAGAAGCGTGCAAATATAGTGTTGTAATTATTGTTGATGCAGCGGTTCAAGAAAAAAATATGGTATTTAAAAAGCTAAACAATATTGAAACTGCATTTCAGCCGGCATCACATTACGTTAATGCCGAAATGTTTGCAGCATTGGCTAAACAATTATATCAAAAAGAAACAGCATTTTATTATTGTGGTATAAAAGGGAAAAATTTTGAACTTGGCGAACAAATTTCTTCCGAAATACTACAGCTTGCCAATGAAGCTGTAGATATTATTACCGGCTTTATTAGCAAGCTGTATGAATAGCTACAACCTTTCTATGGTATTAATTAATGCTCCTTCTGAATTAATAAATTCAATTACTAAAGGCATTTGTCCCATAGCATGTGTAGAGCATGATAAACAAGGATCGTAACAGCGAATAGCACTTTCAACTCTATTAAGCATTCCTTCTTGTATATTATTGCCATTAATATATTGTTTTGCAACATCGGTAATAGAACGATTCATAGATGGATTATTTTGTCCTGTTGCAATTAATAAATTAACTTTTGTAAGCTTGCCCGTTTCATCGGTAATATAATGATGAAATAGTGTGCCACGTGGTGCTTCGGAACAACCAATTCCTTCACTGTTATTCCATCTTCCGTGCGTTTGAATTTTGTTGGAAGTTATTTCCGAATCATTTAAAATTATTTCTGCTTCTTCAACACTGCTTAAGGTTTCAATTAATCGGGCATAATGATAATAGAATGTTCCATGAACAGGCTTGCCATTATTTATTTTTTTAAAAGCTTCAAATTCTGCTTGTGCTTTGGGCGTTTTCATGGCAGATGCAACATTTAATCTGGCTAAAGGACCTACTCTGTATATTCCTTTTTCAAAACCCAAAGGTTTGTAATAAGGATATTTTAAATAAGACCATTCAACAGATCTTTCAGCAATAAAATCTAAATATTTGGCCGGATTTAGTTGGTCTTGCAAAATAGTACCATCGGCATCAATAAATCGTAAGTTGCCATCATAAATTTCATGTTCTCCATGTTTTCCAACCATTCCTAAATATAGTGTTGGCGATGTGGCAAACGAAGCAATCATTTCTTCATTTTCTTCCTGAAACTTTTTAATAATTTCAATTCCCATTTGTACCGTATGTAATGCTTCCGGTATCCATGCTAATAAAGCCAGTCTGTTTTCTTCTGTTAGCGGATAGGCCATACCACCAGGTGCGATGCCGCTGATATGAATTTTTTTTCCGGTAATTCGTTCACTTATTTCTTGTCCGAATTTTCTTAAACGAATACCGCCAACAGCAATTTCTTTATGCGATGCAGCTAAGCCTAAAATATTTCTAACCGCAGGATCACTATCGTATCCTAATAAAAAATCGGGAGCAGATAAATGAAAAAAAGATAAGGCATGAGAAGAAATATTTTGCCCGAGATGAATTAATCTTCGCAATAAATTTCCGGTATAGGTTGGCTGAATGCCTTGAATCATTTCACATGCTTTTACACTGGCAATAGAATGGCTTATTGGACAAATACCGCAAATGCGAGGTGTAATAATGGGCATTTCGGTATACATTCTTCCTTCACAAAATTTCTCGAAACCACGAAATTCATTTACATGAAATAAAGCATTTTCTACTTTTCCATTATCGTTTAATTGAATAGTAATTTTAGCATGACCTTCAATTCTTGTAACAGGAGATATTAGAATTCTTTTTTTATCTGTATTATCCATATTTCAGTTTTTTAGCTTCACTTAAATTAGGAATTCGATCATTTAAAAATTCGTATAATACATAAAAAATGGTATCGGCATTAGGAGGGCAACCGGGTATTACAAAATCTACAGTAATTACTTCTTGCAGCGGCACTACTTTTTCGTGCAACTTTAATAAAGCAATATGGTTGGGCACTTTGCCTTCTGTATCATTACTAATGGCATTAACATAAGCTGTATCAAAAACTTCTTTTAAGTTAAAGTAATTTCTCATGCCGGTTATATTGCTGGTAACGGCACAATCGCCCATGGCTATTACAGTTTTTGATTGAGCTCTTATGTGTAATATTTCGCGTAAATGTTCGTCGCTGGTAACAGAACCTTCTACTAAAGTAATATCTACTTCGGGCAATTCTTTTCCGTCAACAATTGGACATTTAACAATATCGGCTAATTGTGCAACATCTAAAATTCGTTCATCAATATCTAATAAACTCATGTGGCAACCAGAACATCCACCAAGCCATACCGTTGCAATTTTTTTCTTAGGCATATTTTTTATTTTTTATAACCAACATTTGTGCAAATAGTTATCTCTGTTGTGTTATTTATAAATTCATTTTTCTTTTTTCAACCAACTCTTTAAGTATTTCCGGTTTTTTCTCTAATTGTCCTTGTACAATGGCTTTTGGCCAAATAGCGCCTGTTGGACAAGCATGCAGGCATTTTCCGCAAGATGTGCAAGTGGTTGATTGTCCCCATGGGGTATTAAAATCGGAAATAATTCTTACCTGATTGCCTCTATTCATTACATCCCAGTTAAATGCTCCCTCAATTTCTGCACAAGTTCTTACGCAGCGTGTACACATAATGCATCTGTTATGGTCTAATACAAACCATGCATGAGAAGTATCTACCTCGCAGGAAGGAAATAAATAGGGATATCTGATATGATCCATCCCAACTTTATAGCCTAATTTCTGTAATTCGCATTTGCCATTAGCTACACAAACAGAACATACATGATTCCTCTCAGCAAAAAATAATTCGGTAGTAATTCGCTGATATTTTTTTATTTTTTCTGTTTGTGTACGAATAACCATGTTAGCTGCTACTTTGGTTGTGCATGCAGGCAAAAGTTTATTAATGCCTTCTACTTCAACTAAACATAAACGGCAAGCACCTACATTTGAAACGCCTTCTAAATGGCATATGGTAAGTACTTCTATACCAACTTCTTTACATGCTTCTAAAATAGTGGTGTTGATAGCTATATCGTAAACTGTATCGTTAATAGTAATTTTAATAGTATTCATACCAAAAAGTATTATGCTTTTTGAATTTTTTCTTCGTATTCGTTTCTAAAATATCGAAGAGTGCTTAGTAACGGATTGGGTGCCGAAGCTCCTAATCCACACAAGCTTGTTTCTTTTACATACATGGCTAATTCTTCTAACCTTTCTAAATCAATTTTAGTTCCTTTGCCATCATTTATTTTCTTTATTAAATCGTGCATCATTTTAGTTCCAACACGGCAAGGAACACATTTTCCGCAGCTTTCATCCATACAGAATTCCATAAAAAATCGAGCTACATCAACCATTTCGGTATAATTATCCATAATAATTAATCCTCCCGATCCCATAATAGAACCAAGATTGGTTAATGACTCATAATCCATTTTTACATCGATATGTTGTGCAGGGATACAACCACCTGATGGTCCGCCTGTTTGAGCGGCTTTAAATTCATGGTCATGCTGAACACCTCCACCAATATCGTAAACAATTTCGCGAAGAGAAGTACCCATAGGCACTTCAATCAATCCGGAAATATTTATTTTACCCGCTAAAGCAAATACTTTGGTGCCGGCACTTTTAGGTGTACCAATTTCGCTGTACCACTCGCCACCATTATTGATAATAGGAGCAATGCCTGCAAAAGTTTCAACATTATTAATGAGTGTTGGTTTGCCCCACAACCCCGATTCTGCGGGAAAAGGAGGGCGTGGACGAGGTGTGCCACGTTTGCCTTCGATAGAAGCAATTAAAGCAGTTTCTTCACCACAAACAAATGCTCCGGCACCAATTCGAATTTCTATATCGAAAGAAAAATTGCTTCCCAAAATATTATTGCCCAAAAGACCCATTTTTCGGGCTTGTTTAATGGCTAATTCAAATCGTTTAATGGCTAACGGATATTCGCCTCGTATGTATGCATAACCTTTATTAGCTCCTACGGCATAGCCTGCAATAAGCATTCCTTCCAGTACTCTATGCGGGTTGCCTTCTAAAACACTTCTATCCATAAATGCACCGGGGTCGCCTTCATCG
>JAKAJX010000086.1 GCA_021824855.1 Bacteroidota bacterium
AAATCTTTTACCTCACCCTCACCTTCAAAAACAAATAAATGATCTACCAATCTATCCATAAAATATCTGTCATGGCTTACAATTAAAACACAGCCTTTATACTCGCTTAAAAAATTTTCTAATACCGAGAGTGTTGGTAAATCGAGGTCGTTGGTAGGTTCATCTAATATTAAAAAATTAGGATTGCGAAATAATATAGTTAGTAATTGCAATCGTTTTTTTTCGCCGCCACTTAAAGCGGATAAATAAGTATATTGTTTATCGGGTGTAAATAAAAACAATTCTAAAAATTGGGCAGCACTTAAACTTCCGCCATTTGCCAATGGAAAATTTTCTGCAAAAGTTTTTACATATTCAATTACACGCATATCTTCTTTTATCACTAAGCCTTGTTGCGAAAAGTTTCCGAATACAATGGTATCTCCAATATTTATTTTGCCACTGTCAACAGGTTCTAATTGTTGCAGCATATTTAAAAAAGTACTTTTGCCAACTCCGTTTTTTCCAATAATGCCTATGCGTTCTCCTTTACTAAAAGTGTAATCAAAACCTTTAACAATTGGTGTTTTACCAAAGCTTTTATACACTTTTTTCATTTCAATAATTTTTCCACCCAATCTGCTCATTTTAACCTGCAGTTGCACTTGTGCATCTTCAATTTTTTGTTTTGCTTTGGCTTCTATTTCGTAAAAATTATCTTGTCGGCTTTTACTTTTGGTGGTACGTGCTTTAGGTTGTTTACGCATCCATTCCAATTCCTTGCGGTATTCGTTTTTGGCTTTATCAATGCTCGATAGTTCGCTTTCAATTCGGGCAGCTTTTCGTTCTATATAATTTTCGTAATCGCCGCGATACACATACATTTCACTCCGTTCCAGTTCCCAAATTTCTTCACTTACGGCATCCAAGAAATAACGATCATGTGTAACCAGCAGTAACGTAACATTTTCTTGGTTGATATAATTTTCCAGCCATTCAATCATTTCAACATCCAGATGATTGGTAGGTTCATCCATCATTAATAAAGTATGTTGATGATTAAAACCAATATCTATCAGGGTTTTGGCTAATGCCACTCTTTTACGTTGCCCACCGCTTAAATTACTTACGGGCTGTTCTAAATGATGGATATTCAGCTTGGTTAAAATTTGTTTCACTTTTACTTCAAAATCCCATGCATTTAAATCATCCATTTTGCTAAACAATTCTGCCAATGCTTCGCCATCTTCACTTTCACTGGCCATTTCATATTCGCGAATAATATTTAATACCGGATGTGAGGTATGAAAAATATTTTCCAATACGGTTTTATCTTCATCAAACTTGGGGTCTTGTTCAAACAAGGCAACGGTAACATCTTTATTAATGAAAAGTTTACCTGCATCGGGTGTTTCGGTGCCATTTAAAATACGCAGTAAAGTAGATTTTCCAATTCCATTTCGTGCAATTAAAGCAATTTTATCGCCTTCGTTAATGTGAAAGGAAATATGATTAAAAAGCGGGTTAATACCATAACTCTTTGCAAGGCCTTCGGCTGAAATATAGTGCATTGGGCAAAGATAAGGGATAGCGTTCAGGCAATATCTATGATGCAATAGGCAATTAGCAAATGAAGTGAAATGTAAGTGCTGCTTTACTGAAAATTGTGTAATTGAAATGAGCAGCTATTTGTTTTTTGTTACTTTAATAAATTTTTTATTTCATTCAATTTCATCAGTGCTTCAACGGGTGTTAGGCGATTGATATCAATTTCGTTGAGCATGTTTCGCATATTTTCGAATGTTTGAGAATGTGCATCAAAAATAGAAAGCTGTATTTGTGGGGTACTAATATTTTTTATCGATTCAGCCATCTTCCCTTTTTTATTTTTCAATTCTTTATTTTCAATTTCTTCTCCCGATTCTCTACTTTCTTCTAATAGCTTTAAAATTTCGTTGGCTCTATCAATCAAGCGTGGAGGCATTCCTGCCATTTTTGCTACATGAATACCAAAACTATGCGTACTACCTCCGGGTGCTAATTTTCGTAAAAAAATTATTTTATTACCCAGTTCTTTATTGGTTATATGGTAATTTTTTACTCGAGCCAATTTTTCTTCTAATGCATTTAGCTCGTGATAATGTGTGGCAAATAATGTTTTAGGTGCCGAGGAGGAGTTATGTAGAAATTCAACAATACTCCACGCAATAGAAATACCATCGTAGGTGGAAGTGCCTCTTCCAATTTCATCAAGCAATAATAAACTTCGCTGAGAAATATTATTAATAATACTTGCGGTTTCATTCATTTCTACCATAAATGTACTTTCGCCACCGCTTAAATTATCGCTGGCACCAACACGCGTAAATATTTTATCGGTTAACGGAATTTTTGCAACTGTAGCGGGCACAAAACTTCCTATATGTGCCATTAGTGTAATGAGTGCTGTTTGACGAAGAATAGCACTTTTACCACTCATGTTTGGTCCGGTGAGAATAATAATTTCTTGTGAACTTGGGTCTAAAAAAATATCGTTTGCAATATAGGTTTCGCCGGTAGGCAAATTTCTTTCAATTACCGGATGGCGACTATCTTTTAACTCCAACTCCAAGCCGTTATGCAGTTGTGGTTTTTTATAATTAAGCTTTAAAGCATTTTCTGCAAAACAAATTAAACAATCAATAATGCCAATGATATGGCCATTTAATTGAATAGGAGCAATATAATCTTGTAAAGCAATTAATAGTTCATCATACAATTGCAATTCAATGGATAAAATTTTTTCTTCTGCTCCAATAATTTTTTCTTCATATTCCTTTAATTCAGGCGTTATATAACGCTCTGCATTGGTAAGGGTTTGTTTTCTAATCCAATCATTCGGTACTTTAGTTTTATGCGAATTGGTTACTTCTAAGTAATAACCAAAAACATTATTGAAACCAATTTTTAACGAATTAATTCCTGTTTTCTCTGCTTCGCGTTGCTGAATATTAAGAAGATATTCTTTGCCGCCGCTTGCAATTTTTCTTAACTCATCTAATTCCTTATTAATACCTTCTTTAATAACACCACCTTTATTGGTTGTAATAGGTGGGGTTTCAACAATTTCGTTATTTATTTTATTAAGAATAATAGTACAGGTGTTTAAGCCATCGCTCAGTCTCTTTACATACTCATTATCCAACAATGAACAAGTATGTTTAATTAATGCTGTTTGTTGCAATCCTTTGGCTAATTGCATTACTTCGCGGGGATTAATTTTTTTCATTGGAATTTTACTTACCAATCTTTCAATATCGCCGCAATGTTTAATAAATTGTATTAAATGATGTCGTGCATCCGATTCTTTAATCAATAATTCAACAGCATCTAATCGTTCATTAATCTTTTTTATATCTATCAAAGGCAATACAATCCATCGTTTCAACAATCTCGATCCCATTGGACTAATTGTATTGTCAATCGTTTTCAATAAATTATTTCCGTTATCATTACCCGAATTAATAATTTCTAAGTTTCGGATAGTAAACTTATCCATCCACAAAAAATCATCTCTTTCAATTCTTTGAATGGAGGTAATGTGTTGCAGGTTGGGGTGTTCTGTTTCTTTTAAATAATACAGTATGGCACCTGCGGCAATAATTGCGGTAGGCATATTTTCAATGCCATAACCTTTTAACGATATTGTTTGAAAGTGTTTTAATAAACTTTCTGTTGCAAATGCTTCTTCAAAAATCCAACTTTCTAAAGTATAGGTATAAAAAGTAGTGCCAAATATTTCTTTAAATTGTTTTTGAAAATTACGCTGAAAAATAACTTCGGCAGGGTTTAAACTTTGTAATAATTTATCAATATATTCTTCATTGCCTTCGGCTACAAAAAACTCTCCGGTGCTAATATCTAAGAAGGCAATTCCCCAATTATTATTCGCAGTATAAACAGCGGCTAAAAAATTATTATTATTATGCTCTAATAGTTTATCGTTGGTAGCAATGCCTGGAGTTACCATTTCTGTAACACCCCGTTTTACAATGCCTTTTGCATCTTTAGGATTCTCTAATTGATCACAAATGGCCACACGATAACCTGCTTTCACCAACTTGTGTAAATAAGTATCTAATGCATGATGCGGAAACCCTGCCAACTCCGAACTTGAAGCTGCACCATTGTTTCGTTTGGTTAATGTAATACCCAATACTGCCGAAGCTTTAATAGCATCTTCGCCAAAGGTTTCGTAAAAATCGCCCACACGAAATAATAAAATGGCATCGGGATATTTTTGTTTAATAGCACGGTGCTGTTGCATTAAAGGTGTATCTAAAACAGATTTTGGCATGGGCAACAAATATAAAC
>JAKAJX010000263.1 GCA_021824855.1 Bacteroidota bacterium
CAAAAAAACAATCTATCTACCCGGAAGATTTAAAAAAAATTCCTCTCTTGCTAAGAGAACCCGGCTCAGGAACATTAGAAGTTATTGCACACGCATTAAAACCACATGAAATTAAATTATCGCAATTAAAAAATGAAATGCAACTGGGCAGTACAGAAAGTATGAAATTATATTTAGTGCATTCTACTGCTTTGGCATTTCTTTCCATTCACTCTGTATTAAAAGAATTACAACATAAAGAGTTTACCATAATTGATGTAAAAGGATTAAAAATTGAGAGATATTTCTACTTTATTCAATTGCAAGGCGAAAACGAAAAACTGCCCGAATTATTTATGAAATTTGCTTCTCACTATAACTTTAAGTAATGCTTTATTATCAATAACAATTTTGCTTTTCTTCTACTTCGTATCAGCTTTGTACACTAAATTTTTTTTATGAAGAAAAGATTATTGTTGGTTACCAATAATTTATTAAACCTAAAAATTACTACAAGAGAAATTATTTTTATATTATTTGCCGTTGCTTGTACCTCGCCGCTAATAACTCCACCTTTTGCATTAATTATGGGCTTAATTGTAGCTCAGTTTATTGGACACCCTTATTTACACCTTAACCATAAAGCAACACATATTTTATTACAAATTTCTGTGGTAGGATTGGGATTTGGAATGAATATTAACCAAGCAATTCAGGAAGGGAAAAGCGGATTTTTATTTACAATTGTATCTATTTTCAGCACATTGGTATTGGGGTTTTTTTTAGGCAAATTATTACGTGTAAACAAACAAACATCTTACCTTGTATCGGTAGGTACTGCTATTTGTGGCGGAAGTGCCATTGCAGCTATTTCTCCTATCATTAAAGCCGAAGAAAAACAAATTTCCGTTGCTTTAGGTACTGTATTTATTTTAAACTCTGTTGCTCTATTTTTATTTCCAACTATTGGGCATTGGCTACATTTAACACAAACACAATTTGGTTTATGGGCAGCTATTGCTATACACGATACCAGTTCGGTTGTAGGGGCATCGAGTAAATATGGAGCAAATGCGTTAGCTATTGCAACAACAGTAAAATTAGCAAGAGCATTATGGATTATTCCTGTAGCTTTTCTTACTACGTTTATTTTTAAAACTAGCCGGAGTAAAATTAAAATACCCTATTTCATTGGCTTGTTTATTTTAGCCATGCTATTAAATACTTTTTTTCCTTTAGTGCATGCTATGGGCAATACTATTGTATCATTTGCTCAGTCTGGCTTAACACTTACTTTATTTTTAATAGGTAGTGGATTATCGAAAAAAATACTTCAATCGGTTGGTTTTAAACCAATGCTTCTTGGTGTAATTATTTGGCTGTTTATTTCGTCAACAGCTTTATGGGTAATAATTAAATTAATATAAACAGCATTTGTAAACGCTTGTTTACCCGTTTGTATAAATCATTATAAAAACAATGTATAAACATATATATTTGCTACACGTAGCTTATATAACAATTATAGTATTATCTATACTGCCATAATTGTTTTATTTATTGCCTTTAATATATTTCGATACCTTATAAAAAATATGAAATTTTATTTTTCAATTATCATTGCTATTTGTACCATACATTGCAATGAAGTACTATCGCAAAATAGTGCTGATACTGCATTATCCAATGCAACATTATCTAACTGTGTAAAATATGCATGTAAACCTCAGCCGTTAATTCAGCAATCGCTAATTGATGAAGATATTACCAACAAAACCATTCAATCGAAATTGGCAGATTGGTATCCACAACTAAGCGTTAATTATAACTATCAAAATTATTTTCAATTACCCGTTTTTTATTTTTCGGGTGTTTATGTACGTACAGGAACATTTAATACATCCACACTTGGTTTATCATTAACACAAAATATTTTTACAAGAGATCTTTTATTTGCCAACAAAACATCGACCGATGTAAATAAGCAAATGAAACAATCGGTTATTGCCAATAAAATATCAATTGCTGTTGGTGTAAGTAAAGCTTTTTACGATGTGTTACTTACGCAAAAACAAATAAGTGTATTGAATGAAGATATAATTAGATTAGATAAAAGTTTACAAGATGCCTATCACCAATACCAAAGTGGTATAGTAGATAAAACAGATTATAAACGTGCTACCATTTCTTTAAATAATGCCAAGGCAGAACGCAAACAAATTGAAGAAGCTTTACACGCAAAAAATGTGTATCTGAAGCAATTAATGGGTTACCCGGAAAACAATAATTTACGACTTAATTTCGATACAACTTTAATGGAGCAAGAAGCTTTATTGGACACCTCAATGGCAATAAACATTCAAAACAGAATTGAATATCAAACTTTACTAACACAACAAAAATTACAGAAAGCAACTGTTCAATATAATAAATGGAGTTATCTTCCTACTGTATCGGCTTTGGGTAATTATAATTACAGCTACTTAAGTAATAGTTTCGGAAAATTATATGCGCAATCTTTTGCCAACTCGTTTTTGGGTTTGCAAGTATCACTTCCCATTTTTCAGGGTAATAAAAGAGTATTTCAAATAAAGCAATCTCAATTGCAATTGGAAAGAATAGATTGGGATATGATTGCCCTAAAAAATAAAGTAAACACAGAATATGCACAAGCAATGGCTGCCTACAAAGGAAATCTTGCCAATTATGCTGCATTAAAAGATAATGTGGCACTTGCCAATGATGTGTATACTACCATTCGTTTACAATACAATTCGGGCATTAAAACTTATTTAGATGTAATTATTGCCGAAAGTGATTTACGCACTGCACAATTAAATTTTTATACTGCTTTATACCAATTATTAGAAAGTAAAATAGATGTTGAAAAAGCATTAGGAAATATTCCATACTAATTAGTAACCTGAAAATATTATTTCGAAATGAAACATACACATTTTGTACCCCTTAGTTTTATACTTGTTTCTTTAATAACTGCTTGCCAAAATAAAACTCCACAACCTTTTACCAATTCTGCAACACCTGTAAATGTGTATCAAATTGAAAAAGAACCCGCAGTGTATTTTGATGAATATCCGGCAACCGTTATATCACTTGATAGAGTTGATTTACGTGCCCAAGTTACCGGATACATTACAGGAATTTATTTTAAAGATGGTCAACATATTAATAAAGGACAAAAATTATATGATATAGACAGGCAACAATATCAAGCCAATTACGAACAAGCAATTGCCAATTTAAATGTTGCAAAAGCTACTTTAAATAAAGCACAACAAGATGCCGACCGATATAATGACTTATTAAAACAAGATGCAATTGCCAAACAAATTGTTGATCATGCACTCGCCGATTTACAATCGGCTAAAATGCAGGTTGCTGCTGCAAAAGCCAATGCGGCAAGAATTGAAACCGAAGTAAAATATTCGGTAATTTATGCTCCCTTCGATGGAACTATAGGCATTTCTCAAGTTAAAATAGGCGGATTAGTTACAGCTAATCAAACCTTATTAAATACTGTTTCATCCAATAATCCAATGGCGGTTGATATTGCCATTAGTCAAAAAGAAATTCCCAGATTTACACAACTGCTCGAACATCCTGCAAAAGAATCCGATTCTGTTTTTACTTTACAATTACCCGATAACTCTATTTACAACAATCCGGGTAAAATTAGTTTTATAGATCGAGCTATAGATCCTCAAACATCAACCATTAAAACACGATTAATTTTTCCAAACAATACAAATTTTTTAAAAGAAGGAATGAATTGTAATGTGCGTATTAAAAACAATACAGCACAACAACTTTTTATACTGGCTCCTTACAAAGCTGTTGTAGAGCAAATGGGAGAATATTTTGTATTTGTAGTAAAAGATAGCAGCAAAGTGGCTCAACAAAAAGTTGAATTAGGAAAAAAATTGAACGATAAAGTAATTATAACTAAAGGCTTAACCGAAGGTGAAAAAATTGTAATTGATGGTGTTCAAAAATTAAAAGATGGAGCAAGCATTATACAAGCATCGGTAAAAGAAAAATAAGCATAACCTCAAAAAATTATGATTGCAAATACTTTTATAAAACGCCCTGTAACAGCGATAGTTATTTCTTTGGTAATTGTATTATTAGGCGTATTGGCATTAACAAATTTACCGGTTAGCCAATATCCCGAAATTACTCCTTCCACTGTTCAAATTACCGGAGCTTTTAACGGTGCCGATGCACAAACGGTAGAGCAAACCGTTACCACACCCATAGAAACGCAAGTAAATGGTACTCCGGGTATGGCTTATATGCAAAGTAACAGTACCAGCGATGGAAGAACAACCG
>JAKAJX010000191.1 GCA_021824855.1 Bacteroidota bacterium
TCAAAGTTTTAAGAAAAAGGTTTAAAAAGTTTTGGTTGTTTGCTCAATTTTTAGTACATCGAGTGAAACGTAAAAAAAATTAGAGCCGGACTGCGAATATGTAAACTTTATGTTGAAAAAAAAATTTTTTATTCTCTTGTTTTTTCCCCTACAACTACAGTATGGGATTTCAGCAGATTCTTTTTTCCCGATCGAACAAAAGCATAATCTAATCTTCCCAACTGAATACCTGCCCATCCCACTTGATTCACTACGGTATCATTGCCCGATTTATTTCTGTACACTTTAGGTGCATCAAAAAACCGATGTGTGTGTCCGCCAATAATTAAATCAATTGAATAACATTCTTTCGCTAAAATTTCATCACTTATTTTGTTATCGTCATATTTATCTCCTAGATGTGATAAGCAAATAATCATTTCGCAACCTTGTTGTTTTAAGTAATTGGCAGTTTCATTTGCTTTTTCAATTGGCGAAAGGTAGGTGGTAGCTCCATATAAATTTTCTGCTACTAAATCTTTTAATTCTATTCCTACACCTAATACACCCACTTTTATATTTCCTTTTTTAAAAATTTTATAGGGAATAAATCGGTGTTCCATTGGTGTGTTATTAAAAAGGTAGTTGCAGATAATTATGGGGAAGTTAGCATGATTTAGTTGTGTTGCAAAATTTTCTATTCCTGCGTCAAAATCATGATTGCCCATAGTTGCGGCATCATATCCCATTTTGCTCATTGCTTTTATTTCTGGTTCTCCTTTATAAACATTAAAATAAGGTGTTCCCTGAAAAATATCTCCTGCATCTAATAATAAAACATGGGCTGTTTCTTTTCTAATTGTGTTAATTAAAGCAGCTCTTGCCGCTATGCCACCTTTTCCTGCCCATTTACTTCCATCCATTGGAAAAGGCTCTAATCTGCTGTGTACATCGTTGGTATGTAAAATAGTTAAATAATCTGTTTGTTCAGTTGCAATACTATCAAACGGAAAAACCGATGCAGCAATGAATGCTCCGCCGGTAAGTGCAGCATTTTTTAAAAATGTTTTTCTATTCATTACTATTGGTTATTCGGTGTTTAATGGTGGTATCAATAGGTTTGTTTTGGGTAGTAAGCATCATTGTGTAATCTATTAATGCATTGCGTACCAAATAGCCTGTTGATGTATAGCTAATTCCCTTTAACATACTGCAGCCTCCACCGCCATTGGCAATATAATCGCTATTGGCAATGGTATAAGTAGCCATTTCATTAAGTGGCTCATTATTCACATAAACTTTAACAGCAGTTTTATTTTTTATTTCAAAACTTATTCCGGTTAAAGGCCAGCCACCTTCTTCGGCTATTTTGTTTAAAAATTCTTTTAAAATTTTTCCGCTTACTTGTTGAAGTACAATCATATTATCAAATGGCATTAACTCAAACATATTGCCTATAGTAATATTTCCTTTTGGTAAATAAGAGCGAATACCACCATAATTTATAAAAGCTGCATCAATTTTTTTATTCAACTTTTTTTCGATTATTATTTTCATAGCATCGGCCATAAAATTTCCTAAAGAACTTTCGGGTTGTTTTTTCATCATTCCATAAATAGAAAAACCAATAACCTGCTGCATAGAACGATGAATGCTATCGGTATAGGGTAGTAAGAATTGGTTAAAGGATGAATCTATTCCGGTTTTGTTTTTATCTATTGTATAATCTTTATAATTAACAATAATACTTTGTGCTTGTAATTGATATACGCTAATGGCAAATAGAATACATGTACTAAAGAATTTCTTCATTCAATTAAAATAGAAATAAAATTGCAATATTTCAAAATATTCTGCGAATGATTTTTTATTACGAAAGTGTTGGAATAAACTATTTTTGTTTTCTAAATATATATTATGAGTTTTGAGATTATTGGTAAGTTGGTTGCTCGGTTTCCTATTGTTCAAAGAACTGAAACTTTTAAAACAAGAGAGTTTGTTATTGAGAAAAGTGAAGATATTAATGGACGTGCTATTGTAAACTATATTAAGTTTCAATGCGTACAAGATAAAACTGCTATGCCCGATAGGTTTAATATTGGCGATGATGTGAAAGTGATGTTTAATATTAAAGGAACGAAATGGGTGAAAGACGGGAAAGAAAATTATATTACTAATTTAGATGCATGGCGAATGGAAACCATTAAATTGGGCGAACAAAATGCACCACCAGATTTTATACCCGATGCATCGCCTACCGATGTTGTAGATGATTTGCCATTTTAATAAATTATTGTTTTATAGGATAAAAACCTATCGGCATGCAAAAAGAAATTTCTTTTAAATTAACGCCAGCAGAGGCTTTTGATGAATCTTATATCAAAAAACACATCGCATCAGAATTGGGTGTTGATGCAAATGCTATTTCTGGATTTATCAAAATTCGTCAATCAATAGATGCCAGAAATAAGCAACAAATTTGGATTAATCTTTCCGTTCAGGCATTTATTAATGAACCGTTTTATGAACGAAAAGTTGAGAAGATTTTTTTTAAAGAAGTTCAACAATCTGCTATTAAAGTAATTATTGTTGGTGCTGGTCCTGCAGGATTATTTGCTGCTTTGCAATTATTAGAAAAAGGAATTCAGCCAATTATTCTTGAACGAGGAAAAGAAGTACGTGCACGCAGGAGAGATTTAGCAGCAATTAATAAACAAGGTATTATTAACAGCGAAAGTAATTATTGCTTTGGAGAAGGCGGTGCAGGTACTTATAGCGATGGTAAATTATATACCCGAAGTAGTAAACGTGGTAATATCAATCGCATATTAAATTTATTCTATCAATTTGGTGCCGATGAAAAAATTTTATACGAAGCACATCCTCATATAGGCACCAATAAATTACCACATATTATTACTGCTATACGAGAGCAAATTATTGAAGCAGGCGGTAAAGTTTTTTTTGAAACTAAAGTGGTAGATTTTATTATAAAAGATAACATTATTACAGGTGTTATAACTCAACAAGGAGAATCAATTGTAGCGAATGCTGTAATTGTAGCAACGGGCCATTCGGCAAGAGATATTTTTGAATTGTTCGATAGAAAAAAAATACTCATCGAACCAAAGCCTTTTGCATTAGGTGTGAGGGTAGAGCATCCTCAAATATTAATTGATGCTATTCAATACCATTGTGCCATACGAAACAATTTTTTACCACCATCATCGTATAGTTTGGTAGAGCAAATAAATGGCAAAGGTGTATTTAGTTTTTGCATGTGTCCGGGTGGTATTATTGCGCCGGCCGCTACCAGTGCCAATGAATTAGTGGTGAATGGATGGAGCCCTTCGAAAAGAAATAATCCTTTTGCTAATAGTGGTATGGTGGTTAGTGTGGAAGTAAAAGATGCTGTTGATTATTTGAATAAAACAGTGCTAAAAAATAAAAATAAAACTAATCTTACTTCGGCATTAAGTTTAATGCATTTTCAGCAAGCAATAGAACAAAAAGCATTTATTGCAGGTGGTGGAAAATTAGTAGCACCGGCACTTCGGCTGGTTGACTTTTGCAATAATAAAATTTCAACTACTTTGCCTGAATGTAGTTATTTGCCCGGAATTGCAAGTGCAGATTTATCGCAAGTATTGCCCAATTTTATTTTAAAAAGTTTGCAGGAAGGCTTTAAAGCTTTTAGTAAAAAAATGAAAAGCTATTACACAAACGATGCAGTTGTTGTAGCAACCGAGAGCCGAACATCATCTCCAGTTCGTATTCCTCGAAACCCAATTTCATTAGAGCATGTGCAAATAAAAAACTTATATCCTTGTGGTGAAGGTGCTGGTTATGCCGGTGGCATTATTAGTGCGGCAATGGATGGCGAAAAAGTGGCAAATGTTATTGCCGAGAAATTTTTGTAGCACTAATGCTTTTAATTATTCTTCCATTTTCTTTCCTTCTTTTCTGGCATGTAAATAATTGTCTTTTAGCAATGTATTGGCTTTAAAAGATTGAATTTCTTTTTTTAATTTCTTTTTGTCTTCTGTATTTAAGGGAGATAAGTTTTTTAAATTAGGTTTGCCTGCATCAACCCATGCAGTATACCAAAAGTCTGCTACCAAATTTGCCGAATTAATTAATTGCTGGTTAATTGTATTTTTTAAAGTAGCTGCATAGGCTTTAGCAAACTCGGTTGTATAATGTTTTATTTCTTTTTTGTTTTTAGTTTGTATTTTATATTTCTGTGCATCGGTAAAATTTTCCGATACTTCTTTTTCTTTTTCAAATACATCATTTAAAAGATTGTTTGCATTGCGTACAGCCTTCCAAATAGAAAGCAGAT
>JAKAJX010000052.1 GCA_021824855.1 Bacteroidota bacterium
AAAAGCATGGAAGTACTATAAATCATCGTATTCATACAATGGGTCAATATGTGTACCGGCTTTCATATCAAAAATAGGTTTTATTATTCCATCCTTCAAGCCATACACCCATCCATGAATATCTGGAGAATTATTGTACTTCCATGCTTTTTGAATTACAGAAGTTTTAGCCAAATGCAGTACTTGCTCTTTTACGTTTAATTCAGAAAGTCTATCAGCTCTACTTTCCAGATCTTCAATTGCATTTAGTTCATCTCTGTATAATCTATAAACATCTTTAATATTACGGAGCCACATATTTAAAACATACTTATAATCATGATCCGTCATTGCTGCTTTAATACCACCACAACCATAATGACCACAAACAATAATATGTTTAACTTTTAAATAGTTTACAGCATAATCTAATACGCTAAATAAGTTTACATCGGTATGTATAACCATATTAGCAATATTTCTATGAACAAAAATTTCGCCGGGTTGTGTACCGGTAATTTTATCGGCAGGTACTCTGCTATCGCTACAGCCAATCCATAAAAAATCGGGGGTTTGAATGTCTGATAAACGATGAAAATAATCCGGATCATTTTCAAGCATTTCATTTGCCCATGCTTTATTTTCTAATAATAATTTTTCGTAGGGTGTCATTATATACTATTTTTCGGATGATGAAATAACTGATGCATTTCTTTATGATTACTTTTTTTAATTTCTACTTTTATATTTTTTAAATGTGCATGACAAAGAAAATTATTTACTTCTTCAATAATATCTTTATCAATAAAATCGGCTCTGGTTGCATCTAATAAAAGAAAAGAGTCTTTAGGTATTTCTTCTAATTTCTTTTTAATAATTGGTTTATTTAAAAAAGAAACATCTTTTCTTAATCTTACCAAATATCTGTTCTGATCGTTCACTACTAAAACAGCCGATTTAAAGTTACTTCTTATCATAAAAAATAAGCCAACAATTATTCCTATAACAATACCTATAAGTAGGTCGGTTAATAATATTACTAAAATAGTAACAATAAAAGGAATAAACTGATCCCATCCTTTTTTATAAAACATTTTAAATAATTGAACTTTAGCCAGTTTATAACCGGTAAAAATTAAAATAGCAGCTAAGGCGCTTAATGGTATTTGATTTAAAATATTAGGAATAAGTACAACAGAAATTAGTAACAACATGCCATGTAGAATAGTTGATAATTTAGTTTTGGCACCCGCACCAACATTAGCAGAACCTCGAACTATTACAGCAGTAATAGGTATGCCTCCAATTAACCCCGATGCCATATTACCCACTCCTTGAGCAATTAATTCTCTATTAGTAGGGGTAACTCTTTTAAGCGTATCTAATTTATCAATAGCTTCAACACTTAAAAGTGTTTCTAAACTTGCAACAATTGCCAAAGTAACTGCTGTTATCCAAACATCAGGATTTTTTAAAAATACAATATCAGGAAAAGTAAAAAACGAAAAGAAGCTTTTAAAATCGGGAGCAATTGGTAATGAAACCAACTGTTTTGCAGATAGTGCTTGCTGAGAATATTGAGTTGAAAAATAATTGCTTATTAAAACGCCTACAACAACTGCAACTAACGGGCCCGGTATTAATTGCAAGAATTGATTGCTTTTTATTTTTTTATTTTCCCAAAAAATTAATATAAATAAACAAACAACTCCTATAAGCAACGCAGCAGGTGTTATAAAACTAATTGAATTAATAATTTCAGTAAAAGTATTGCTACTGTCTAATTGTTTAAAAGATTCATCACCTTCAAAGTTTTTATCATAACCAACAAAATGTGGTATTTGTTTTAAAATAAGAATAAGTCCAATGGCAGCAAGCATTGCTTTAATAACAGAGTTGGGTATATAATCGCCTATTAATCCGGCTTTTAAAATACCTAAACCAATCTGTAACATGCCCGCTATTACTACGGCAAGTAAAAATGCCTCATAATGTTGTAGTTTTATTATAGAAGATGCAACAATAACGGTTAATCCGGCAGCAGGACCACTAACGCTTAATGCCGATTTGCTCAATAATCCTACCACAATTCCTCCCACCACACCGGCAATAATACCCGAAAACAAAGGAGCTCCGGAAGCTAATGCAACACCTAAACACAAAGGCAATGCAACTAATAATACAACAATTGATGCAGGAATATCTGCACTTATATTTTGAATACGTTTTTTCATGTAAATAATAAGAGTAAAATAATTAATAGAATAACTAACTGTCTTTTTTTATTACACTTATTTATTAGGAGGCGGAACGTGAATATCGTATGAATGATTTAATGGAATAGTTTCGGAAAATTGAGTATAAGAATGAAAACTATGATGATTATAAATGGATGCAAATAAAATTTCGGGTTGAAGAAAATCGCTTTTATTATTGATGTTCTTTACAACATCTTTTTCGAAATCAATATCATGCACCACTTCTTCATTGAGCTGATTATTGAATAATAATTTACCTACTTGCAAAATAGGAATTGCTTGAATGCACAAAACAAATGATAATAATATTACAATTATTTTTTTCAACATCTTCGGCGAAAGTATTGTTACATTTTCTGAAAAACACCCATGAGTAGGTATTTAACAGAAAAATGACAAATAACTGCTTAAAGTAGGTTTGTATTTATTTGCAACTAAATATTCAAACCGCCACAAGCACTTAATACCTGACCGGTTATGTAACTGCTCATATTACTTGCTAAAAATAAGGTGGTATTAGCCACTTCTTCGGCATTCCCAAATCTGCCCAAAGGAATCTTTTTTAAAAATTCCTCTGCAGTATTTCCTTCTTTTAAATAATGTGTCATATCGGTTTCAATAAAACCGGGAGCAATAGCATTACATCTAATATTTCTACTGCCCAATTCCAAAGCAATAGATTTTGTGAAACCAATAATTCCTGCTTTACTGGCTGCATAGCTGCTTTGTCCTGCATTACCTCTTACACCAATAATAGAACTCATATTAATAATACTTCCGGATTTTGCTTTCATCATTGGACGAATTACGTGTTTCGTCATATTAAAAACACTTTTCAAATTCGTATTCATCACATCATCCCATTGTTCTGTATTCATTCTTAATAATAAATTATCTTTTGATATACCGGCATTATTTACACAAACATCAATAGTGGTAAATTCTTTTAATACTGCATTTACAAAAGATTCGCATTGGGCAAAATCTGCCGCATTACTTTTATATGCTTTTGCTTTTACTCCAAGAGATTGTAATTGAATTTCTAAAGCAGCCGCCTTTTCTGCACTGCTATCACTTATGTAGGTAAACGCAATATTCGATCCGTGTTCTGCTAACTTTATGGCAATTGCAGCACCAATACCACGTGCGGCTCCGGTTACAATAGATACTTTTCCTTCAAGAAGTTTCATACAAGTTATTTTATTGTTTACAAATGTACTATTATTGAAATAAGCTTTGGCAGCAGTTTAGAGTTATCTGCTATTTTACTCGCTAAGTAATAATAAAATTTCTTCTACATTTTTTCTATCATTACTTAACCGAGGTACTTTATGTTGCCCACCAAGTTTGTTTTTATTACGAAGCCATTTGGTAAATATTCCTTTTTGTAAAGAATGAATTAGTGGCATACGCAATGCTATATTTTTATACCGTTTTGCTTCGTAATCGCTATTTAAAGATTGTAAGGCTGCATCTAACTCATACGTAAATTCGGTAAGGTTTAAAGGTGGTTGTTCAAATTCAATTAGCCATTCATGGGCACCATTTCCATCGTTGCTAAAGTAAATTGGTGCAGCGGTATAATCATTTACAACAGCATTTGTTTTTTCCGATGCAATAGCAATTGCCTTATCGGTATTATCAATTATTATTTCTTCTCCAAATGCATTTATATAATGTTTTAAACGGCCACTTACTTTAATTTTAAATGGATTTAACGATGTAAATTGAATAGTATCGCCAATTAAATAACGCCATAAACCTCCATTGGTTGATATCACTAACGCATAGTTTTTATTTAATTGAACTTTATTTAAACCAATAGTATGCGGATTTTTTTTTCCATATTCTTCAATGGGCATAAACTCATAAAAAACACCATGATGCAAGAATAGCAGCATACCATTTTCATCGGGATTATCTTGTGCGGCAAAGAAACCTTCGCTTGCATTATACATTTCTAAATAATCTATTCCTGTACCAACAATTTTTTGAAATTGCTCTTTATAAGGAATAAAAGAAACGCCGCCATGTATATATAATTCTAAATTAGGCCATACTTCTTTAATTG
>JAKAJX010000281.1 GCA_021824855.1 Bacteroidota bacterium
TACGTTTAAAAAGCGAATTAAAAAATCCATGCTTTTTAGGAATAGTAATAATTAAGTCGATATTTTTTTCTTTAGCAAAATCGTTAATTGCTTCAGTAAAATCTGGGTTATCAATAAAATGATATTCTTTATCATAGCCGGCCAATAGTGTATCTAACATTAAACTTT
This sequence comes from Bacteroidota bacterium, assembly GCA_021824855.1. Classification (GTDB taxonomy): domain Bacteria; phylum Bacteroidota; class Bacteroidia; order Chitinophagales; family Chitinophagaceae; genus JAKAJX01. The sequence continues at coordinate 169 of JAKAJX010000281.1, forward strand.
CAAACTTAATATCAGGAACATTTTCTTTATTATAATCTTCTACATGTAATACAAATAATTTTGAATTAAGACTGTCTAATATTTTTTTAAGTGATTGAATAGGTGTAGAGTCTACCACCTTATTAAAATCGCTGGCAAAAAGAATATTTTTTATAGGCTTAAACTCGGCTTCTGCAGGTATAATAATAATTGGCGTGTGTGAGTTTCTTGCAACATTAATGGTATTACTGCCAAAAAAGTTTTCTTGTAAAGCACCGCCACCGGTAATGCCCATGATTATTATATCAACATTTTCTCTTTCAGCAATATTGTTAATTCCATCGGTTATTAAAGTAAATTCGCTAATTGTTTTTACTTCAATTTCTTCGGGAATAGATTGTTTAATTTCGTTTTTAAATTGTTCTAATCCTTCTTCACTGGCTATTTTAATTGTATCAAGGTCTAAGGCTCCCAATGCAGGAATCATAGGGTCTGCAATAACATTTATGCCGGTTTGATATACGTTGTAAAGAATGATTTTTTTTATATTAATGTCTTTAGCAAGATTGATTGCATAGTGTGCTGCATTACTTGCTGTTTCAGAAAAGTCGGTAGGAATTAAAATAGTTTTCATTATCTGAAATTTGATTAAAGTTACATAAGAAGCTATGTATTTAATATGATATTCATCAAGGGCATAAAAAAATCCCGTAATTAACGGGATTTTTCCTCTTATTTGGGAGTTTGTATAAAAAGCAGCGGGCTAATTAATATTTTCTATAATGCCGGCAATTCCTTGTCCGCCACCTACACAGGCAGTAACCATTCCATATTTTTTATTCAATCGTTTCATATCATTCAATATCTGAACGGTTAATTTACATCCTGTACAACCAAGCGGATGACCTAACGCAATGGCACCACCATTGATATTTACTTTATTGGTATCTAAATTTAATTCTCTTATAACTGCTAATGATTGAGAAGCAAATGCTTCATTTAATTCAATTAAATCAATATCATTTAGGTTGATATTAGCTTGTTTAAGTACTTTAGGAATAGCGGCAACAGGACCAATGCCCATAATTCTTGGATGTACGCCTGCAACGGCACTATTTACCAATCGACCAATTGGTTTTAATCCCAATTCGTTAATCATTCGTTCTCCCATTACAATTACAAATGCTGCACCATCACTGGTTTGAGACGAATTGCCTGCAGTTACGGTTCCATTAATGGCAAATGCCGATTTAAGTTTACCTAAACCTTCCACTGTAGTATCGGCACGTAAACCCTCATCGGTATCAACAATATAATTGCGAGTAGCTTTTTTTCCTTTTTCATTTAAATAAACTTCTTCTACCGATATAGGTAAAATGCCATTCTTAAAATATCCGTTTTCAATGGCAATTTTTGCTTTCATGTGCGAGTTATAGGCAAAAACATCCTGATCTTCTCTGCTTACCTTAAATTCATTTGCAACAGCTTCGGCTGTTAAGCCCATACTTAAATAATAGTCCGGTTCATCTTTCGAAATATTATACGATGGCACAGTTTTCCATCCTGCAGTGGGTACCAAACTCATGCTTTCTGTTCCGCCGGCAATAATACATTCGGCCATACCTGTACGAATTTTTGCAGTGGCCATTGCAATGCTTTCTAATCCGCTGGCACAATAGCGGTTAATAGTAATTCCGGGAGCTTCAATGCCTAAAGCTTTAGCTGCTATTATTCTTCCAAATTGTAAGCCTTGTTCGGCTTCGGGTACTGCATTTCCTACAATTACATCATCAATTCTTGAAGCATCTAATTGTGGTACAGTGGCCATTAATCCTTTAATAACTTCCACCGCTAAGTCGTCGGATCTAAAAAATCGAAATCCACCTTTTTTACTTTTGGTAACAGCAGTTCTAAAACCTGCAACTATATAGGCTTCTTGCATGACAAACAATTTATGGTTTCAAAAATAATAAAAAGTTGTTTATGCAACTAAATTTTTTAAAAAAGTTTTTCTTTGTTACTTTAAACGCTATTGTAGAATTTCTTTCTTTCTATTCTTAAGTGTTGTAGAACTTATCTTTGCAGCATGATTTATCCGTTGATAAGAAATACTTTATTTCATTTTCCTCCGGAAGATGTGCATCATTTTTCAATGAATGTTTTGCAAAAAATTTGCAGCATTAAAGCTGTAAAAAAGAGTATTCAGCAAATAGTAGAAGTGCGAGATGCTTCGTTAGAAAAAAATGTATTTGGATTACAATTTAAAAATCCGGTAGGCTTAGGAGCTGGGTTTGATAAAAATGCCGTTTATTTAAATGAGTTAGAAGCATTGGGATTTGGGTTTGTAGAAATAGGCACTGTTACGCCAAAATCGCAACCGGGTAATGAGCTGCCTCGTTTATTTCGGTTGCCTAAGGATAAAGCATTAATTAATAGAATGGGTTTTAATAATGAAGGTGTTGCGGCAGTAAGAACCAGATTGGAGAATTGGAAAAGCGGCTCATCGGATATGATTATTGGCGGAAATATTGGGAAAAATAAAATTACTTCTAATGAAGATGCATGGAGAGATTATGATACTTGTTTTAAAGAATTGTTTGATGTTGTAGACTATTTTGCTGTTAATGTAAGTTCGCCTAATACACCCGGTTTGCGTGAATTACAAGAAAAAAGTGCTTTAAAAAAAATATTGGCGAATCTGCAAGAAATTAATTATTCTAAAAACAAACAAAAACCGCTGTTGCTAAAAATTGCTCCCGATTTAACACAGCATCAGCTTGATGATATTATTTCGCTATCGGTAGAAATTAAGTTAGATGGATTAATTGCTACCAATACAACTATTAGCAGAGAAAATTTGCATACGGAATATGATGCGCTAATAAAAGAAGCGGGAGGATTAAGTGGTAAGCCTTTAACCGAAAGAAGCACAGCCATAGTAACTTACCTTTCTAAACAATTGAAGCATGAAACTGCTATTATTGCCAGTGGCGGTATTTTTACGGGTGATGATGCGCTGCAAAAATTACAAGCAGGTGCTTCGTTAGTTCAAGTATGGACAGGCTTTATTTATGAAGGACCCGCAATTGTACATAATATTTGCAAAGCATTAATTAAATAAAATACTGCTTTAAGGTTTGTAAGCTGGTAGTTCAATAATTAAAAGTCTAAACCCAATGCAAAATACCATACCGGACTGCCTTTAAAAACACCTTTCATTGGCCAACCCGCATCTAATTTTATAAAATATCCGAGTAAAGTACTTCTAACACCAAATCCATAACCGGCAGCAAATGGCCCTAATCCACCGGCATCAACCTTAACTATTAATGGATTAGAACTGCTTTGTGTGCCATAATACATAGTAGGTCGTTGAATGCCATTGAATTTGCCATTCCATGCAGTTCCTAAATCAAAAAATTGTACTACCTGAAAATTTCTTAAAAAGGCATTATTAATAGGCTGATTAAAAAATGTGGTGAAAACGGGTAATCTAAATTCGCTGTTTAAAACAATAGCATTATTGCCATTGGCAATATTTTGTTGATACCCACGCATATTTACTGCTAATGATTGAAAGGCATAAGATTGATCGGGGGCCGGCGTATTGCCACTATTGAATTTTGGTGCAATCCAGCCATCAACACCGCCTAAGTAATATATTATTTTTTGATTACCCCAACTAAAATCGCCTGCTGCTCTGCCTGCCCATATAAAATTGCGGTATATTTTATAATAGTGCCTGTAATCAAAACCTAAGTCATAGGTTTTATCACCCGGATTATTAATGGGCACATTAACATCCAAGTAAACTTTCCATCTTGTGCCATTCCAAATATTTTGTGTTGGATTAATGGTATTATCATACACATATTCTATTCTTCCTACTCCATATTTTGATAAAGTATCAGGAGCACCTAACGATAGTGGATCGGAAGATTTGATAACACCTCTATCTGTTCTAAAGCCGGTTGTAATTCGTAAACTTCTTACTTCATCAAATGGATAAGAAAAATTGAATTGATATAAGTTGGTATATAGCATATTGTCGTATTGGCCAACAAGGCTATACGGGTAAAAATTAGAAATATTACTTCTATAATAGGTAAAGCCCCAATCTAACCTTCTTCTATAATTTTGAAA
>JAKAJX010000106.1 GCA_021824855.1 Bacteroidota bacterium
GAGCATTTATATGATACACAACCCGTTGAAGTTGCACTTTTTTATAAAGATTTGAAACGTTGTTTATATAAATGGGATGTTATTGGAATTAGCTATTGGCTATTGAATATAAAAAATTATAAAAAGTTTATACCAACCTACGACACCGTTTTATATGCACGCATAAAAAGAGAATTAAAAAAACAGTTTATCACCAAGAGAATAAGAAAAATAAAATCAACCGTAAAATATTTAATTGGATACAATCGCTAAATTTTTAAATCTTTTCTTTTCTCGTTTATATCCAAAATAAATTTTTATATCGGTTAATAGTCCTTTAAAAAATGTTCTAAGATTTCTTCTCATTTTATACATTAAATAAAACATAAAAGATTGTTCATATTCAGAAACAGAATTGCCAATAATCATCTTCTTTGAATACTCTTCTCTAACTCGTTTACTAATTTTTCTGTTCATAGAAATTTCAGCTACATACGCATAGTAAACAGGAATATTATATAAGAGATGATATCCTTGCTTCAAAATATTTAATGCCCATAGCTTATCTTCCCCTGCATTTAAGAATTCATTAAAAGTTTCCATTTCCCAGCAACTTTTTCTAATTGCACTACAATGGTTTACAATTAAACTATTCCAATATTTGTTGGCGAAATTTTCATCATCAATTACTGCAATTTCTTGTACGCCTTTTTTTACACTCTCAACCAATTGTTGCGGAGATGAGGTATTTATAAAACGTAATCCTGCAATTTTTTCATCTAAAAAATAAAATGGTATTTTTTCAAGAAAATCATTCTGCAATAACAGTACATGAGAGCTTATAATCATAATATATTCACCTTCACTGTTAGCAATTCCTACATTAATTGCCTTACCATAAGTAAATTCTCCTTTGGGCAAGTGTACTATTTTACAGTTAAACTTTTGAGCAACTTGCAAAGAATGATCTGTTGAATCATTATCTACAATAACTATTTCGTAGGGAAAACTTGTTTGCTGGTTGGAAATTTGTTGCAATGTTTGCTCTAACAACATCGCATTATTCCTGTTTCGGATAATAATTGAAAGTTTCATGCGGTATTTCATTGAAATTGGATGCCCTAAATTAGTGAATTTTTCTTTACAGCGAGAAATTTTTTATGGTGCAGCTTAATTTCACTACATTTGCCCCGTCAATTTGAGCTTTTCAGCATTTAGTAAGTGAACAAATTTTCTGCTAAGCATTTCTGCTAATAGTTTATTCTTCTTTACGCCTGCTTTTATCTCAATTTATTTTTTATTTAAAATCTTTTTTAAGATGAACATTTATGTTTCAAATTTAAGCTTCAATGTAGAAGATGAAGACTTAAGAGGTTTCTTTGAAAGTTACGGAGAAGTAACTTCAGCAAAAATTATTACCGATAAAGTTACACAACGCAGCCGCGGATTTGGTTTTGTTGAAATGTCTGATGACGCAGCAGCCAAAAAAGCTATCGCCGAATTAAACGGTGGTTTAGTAGAAGGCCGTGCAATCAGCGTAACTGAAGCAAGACCACGCGAAGAAAGAACTAACAACAAACGTTCTTTCAGCAATAGTCGTTGGTAATTTCTACAATAAGGTTGAGCATAAATGTTCAACCTTATTTATTCGTTTCTAAATACTACAACGCTATCAAATACATCTACTAACACTTTTTTACTTTTATCAATATCGCCCGATAATATTTTTTTACTCAATTCATTGATAATTACTTTCTGAATTAATCGTTTCAATGGTCTTGCCCCAAATTGAGGATCGTATCCATTTTCTGCTAAAAAATCTAATAAATAATTGGTAAAAACCAAGTCAATTCCGTTTGTTGCAACCAACTGTTTCAATTGATTTAATTGAATGGTAATAATGCCTCTAATTTCATTTTTCATTAATGGCTGAAACATAATTACTTCATCAATTCTATTAAGAAATTCCGGACGAATAGTTTGTTTGAGTAATGCCAAAACTTCAATTTTTGTTTTTTCTACTACTGCATCTTTATTGTGTTCATTTACTTTTTCAAATGCTTCTTGAATAATGCTACTCCCTAAGTTGCTTGTCATAATAATAATGGTATTTTTAAAATTTACCACTCGCCCTTTATTATCAGTGAGTCTTCCATCATCTAATACCTGAAGCATTACATTAAAAACATCGGGATGAGCTTTCTCAATTTCATCTAATAAAACAACAGAATAGGGTTTACGTCTAACCGCTTCGGTTAATTGGCCACCTTCCTCATATCCAATATATCCCGGAGGTGCTCCTACTAAACGAGAAACGGTATGCTTTTCTTGATATTCGCTCATATCAATACGTGTCATCATAGTTTCATCATCAAATAAAAATGCTGCTAAAGCTTTTGCCAATTCGGTTTTACCCACACCAGTTGTTCCTAAAAAAATGAATGACCCAATAGGTTTTTTAGGATCTTGTAATCCGGCTCTGCTTCTGCGAATAGCATCGGCAACAGCCGAAATAGCTTCATCTTGACCAACAATACGTTCATGCAAATGATCTTCTAATTGTAGCAGTTTTTCTTTATCGCTTTGCAACATTTTAGAAACAGGAATACCGGTTGCTTTTGCAATATTTTCAGCAATATCTTCTGCATCTACTTCTTCCTTCATTAATCGTTTATCGCTTAACGATTGAAGCTGCGTGCTAAGTGTTTTAACTATTTGTTCTTGCTCTTTAATTTTTCCATAACGAATTTCTGCTACTTTACCATAATCGCCATTTCGTTCGGCCTGATCGGCTTGCAGTTTTAAATTTTCGATTGACGTTTTAGCATTTTGCATTTTATCTACCAATTCTTTCTCATCCTTCCATTTTGCTTTAAACGTATCTCGCTCAACAACAAGGTTGGCAATATCGGTATTTAATTCTTTTAATTTAGTTTCATCATTCTCACGTTTAATTGCTTCACGTTCAATTTCTAATTGCCTTATTTGCCTTTCTAATTTATCTAACTCTTCCGGCATACTATTCATTTCCAATTTAAGTTTAGCAGCACTCTCATCAATTAAATCAATTGCTTTATCAGGCAAAAATCTATCGGTAATATATCTATTGGATAATTCAACAGCAGCAATAATAGCATCATCTTTTATACGAACGTGATGGTGTGTTTCATATCTATCTTTTAACCCACGAAGTATAGAAATTGCATCTTCAACAGAAGGTTCATCAATCATTACTTTCTGAAAACGACGTTCCAATGCTTTATCTTTTTCAAAAAATTTTTGATACTCATTTAAAGTTGTTGCACCAATTGCCCTTAACTCTCCTCTTGCCAATGCAGGTTTTAAAATATTAGCTGCATCCATAGCTCCTTCTCCTCCACCTGCCCCAATTAGTGTATGTATTTCATCAATAAACAAAACAATTTCACCATCACTTTCTGCCACCTCTTTTACAACAGCTTTTAAACGTTCCTCAAATTCGCCTTTATATTTAGCACCGGCAATTAATTGCCCCATATCTAATGCATAAATAATTTTAGTTTTTAGGTTATCAGGCACATCCCCATTTACAATACGCATGGCCAAACCCTCTGCTATGGCGGTTTTACCAACACCGGGTTCTCCTACAAGAATTGGATTGTTTTTTGAGCGTCGAGATAAAATGTGCAAGGTTCTTCTTATTTCTTCATCGCGGCCAATTACGGGATCGAGTTTTCCGTTACTTGCCATATCATTAAGGTTGCGTGCATATTTATTTAAAGAATTGTACGCTGTATTTTGAGTTTGGCTTTTTACAGTTTCGCCTTTCCGTAATTCTTTTATTGCAGTAATTAATCCTTTTTCGGTAAGACCTGCATCTTTTAAAATCTTACTGCAATCATCGTTACTCTGCAGTAAGCCTATAAGTAAATGTTCAATACTTACAAATTCATCCTTAAATTGTTTAATTGCTGCATTTGCCTTTAATAAGGCATTATTCAAATCTCTACTAATACTTTGTGCCGGTTCGGTTGTATCAGTCTTTGGTAGTCGTTTAATACTTTCTTCAAGTTTATTTTCAATAAACGAAATAGTAACGTTATTCTTTTTTAAAAGATATTCAATAGAGCTGTCTTTATCTTTTATCATTACTTTAAGCAAGTGATTGGTTTCAATAAAAGGATTTCCATTATTAAATGCCTCTTGCTGTGCAGCCTGAATGGCTTCTTGTGCCTTTATTGTATAATTATTTAGGTTCATATTATTTTTTGGTAAGCTATTTTTTTGAAATAAAATTTACTATTAAAATGGTAATTTGCTGTAATTACTACTATTGTATTTTTTGTAAAAGTTAAATAGTTATTGTTTACTTGCAGCAAAATACTTTAGTAGTAATTTCACAAAGAATAATCCAAGCAATAAAACACGAAACAATGTCATCTTATTATAAGCAAATCTGCCGCAAAAGCAGTGTATTATTGAATTTCCTGCTCTTTTTTCAGTTAGCATTCTCGCAGTATAATTTCGGAGAATTAGATAAGAAATTAGATTTTCATAAAAAGGATTTAGGCGGAAAATTTGCAGTTTTAATTTATAAGAACAACAAAATTATTTATGATAAAAATTGGGGCGATTTTAATAAACATACTTCTATTCCCATTGCCAGTTGCAGTAAATGGCTAACTGCTGCAATGGTAATGACCTTAGTAGACGAAGGAAAAATTTCGTTAGATGATAAGGTTAGTAAATACCTACCCATTTTTGCTACTTACGGAAAAAATTATATTACCATTCGACATTGCTTATCGAACGAAACAGGAATTCAACAAGATGAATCTTCCTTCCTTAATATTTTACACAGAGGTAAATATGCTTCATTAGATGCGGAAGTAAGTGCCTTAGCCTCAAAAAAAGAAATTGATTTTAATCCGGGTACGGGATTTTTTTATGGCAATGCGGGCTTTATTATTGCAGCAAGAGTATGCGAAATTGTTACTAAAAGAAACTTTAACCAATTGATGTTAGAAAGAATTTTTAGACCATTAGGCATGAGAACCTCCACTTTTCAAAACGATAATTATAATTTACCTCCCGATCCATCCGGCGGAGCAAAATCTACAGCAGAAGAATATATGAACTTTTTAATAATGCTTTTAAACAAAGGAATATTTAAAGACAAAAGAATTTTAAGCGAAGCCTCAATTGCTGAAATGGAAAAGCCGCAAATGACGCTTGATATGGTTAAATATACACCCAAAGCAGCCGAAGGTTTTACTTATGGATTGGGCGAATGGATAATGGATACAGATGCCAATGGCAATAGTACCGTTTTAGCTTCGCCAGGATTATTTGGTACTTGGCCTATGATTGATAGATGCAGAGGTTATGCCGTTGTTTTTTTTGTGAAAACAATTTTAGGAGAAGGAAAAAAAAATATTTATAGCGAATTAAAAAAATCAATTGATCAAGAAATATCTTCCACCAACTGTAAATAGAACTTATGGCACAAGCATTTAGAAAAATGATTACTACTTCATCTATCTTCAATTTTGAACACAAGAAAAAAGCACTTTTACCTAAACATTTATTTTTACAAAGAATGTTTTGGAATGCTCTTTTTGCCACTTTAATTTTAGCCATTTGCTTGGGCATATAATATTTTAACAACAAATTCATGTATTCATTCCTGATTTTTAAAAAAGATAACACATGGGAAATTTATCGGACTATTTAATTATTGCAGGAAAATCTGTAACGATCTATGTTTTTATAATAGTTGCTATCAGAATATTTGGGAAGAAAGAATTAACGCAACTTTCGGTAATTGATCTGGTGTTTATTTTATTGATAAGCAACAGTGTGCAAAATGCCATGGTAGGAAACGATACAACCGTACAAGGCGGTATGGCTGCAGCTTTAGGATTATTTATTACCAATTATATTTTTAAAATTTTTCTGCGTAAATCAAGTAAGTTCAGCAAAATTGTTCAGGGCGAAAAAATTGTAATCGTTATTGGCGGAAGAATTCAACCACAAGGTTTAAAAGATTCAATGTTGAGTATTGAAGAAGTGGAAATGGCGGTAAGAGAACATGGTGTAAAAAATATAAGTGAAGCAGATCTGGTTGTATTGGAGGTTGATGGAAATATAACAGTACTTTCATCGGATTACTCACATAAAACAATTCACAGAAGAAAAAAACCACAGTTAGAGCATAATATATAAAAAATTATTCTGCTTTTTTAACGAAAACAATTTTGGCCCAATCGGCTTTGTACATAGCATTACGGAAACTAACCAAAGTGCTGAACTCTCTTGCAGGAAAGCTATTGGCATTTACTTCATGTAACCGAACTAAATGAATGCTGCTTCCATCAAACTGATACGATATTTTATACTCACCAAATTCATTTTTTATACTCTGATCTTTGGGCATTGATTCTACTTTATAATCTGCCGGAATTTTTATATTGATGGAATCAATATCTAAATATGAATATTGTATTTTTATATCAAATTGCCTTTCTGCATCAGGAGTTAATTTCGATACTCTATTAAATAAGTTGGGCTGAATAAAAAGTCTTTTACCCGAAACAGAAGCATAATTGGGTGAAGTAATTTTTAAATACTCATCAACAACAGGAATTTTTCCTTTCATTTCTTTATAATCAGAACTTTCTACCTTATAAGTTGGTAAACTAATGACACTATTCAAATATTTTTCACGCTGTTCGTTATTTGCATCGTATATCAAACTATGTTGCAATTCTTGTTGTGTACCTGAATGTTTTGTGAAAACTTCTGCAACAAGATTTCCATTTTCATCAATAATTGCATTTACTTTTCTTGATTCCAAATTATTTTTTGCCGAATAAATGGGTGTATGTACAACATGCCCACCATCCTCATCAATCAATAAAACATCCCTGTCGCAGGTAAATGTTCCCATAAAGCCGGCACTTTCTGTTTGACTTGTACATTCTAACCATGTTGTATCTTTTCCATTCGGCACACACATGATAGCATGATTAAAATAGGGTGCAGGAAAATCGGGCCACAAGCCGCGTTTACCTGCACCGGCTGTAACCAAAACGTATTTTGCATTTATTTTTGCTTCTTTCAATAAACTCACCATATAATTACTCAAAGCTTTACAATCGCCATATTTATTTTGCGCTACATAACTCGCATCAAAAGGTTGCCAGCCTCCCATACCAAGTGTAATTAAAATATAATGCGTGTTTTGCTGCATATAATTATATAAAACTCTTATTTTTTCGTCAACCGATGAAAGACTGTCTGTCAGTTGGTGAACCTCTTGTTTGATATTATCAGGCAATACATCTTTTCCTTTATTTAATTCAACAATAAATTTTCCAAGATCATTCCAACTATCCATATTTCCTTTGTATCCCCCGATTTCAAAATTTGATGGCGTTATATAAACGCCCGGAATATGATCATTAAAATCATCCATCAAAGGTTCTTCTTCTATTGCTTTTATATTTTTTACTTCCCATTGATAGAACGTTGTATTTCCGCTTTCTGCTATTTTGGGTTGAGAAGTTGCATTCAAAAGTTTATAATGAATTTTATATCCTATTGGAGCTTCAACAAAAAAATTACTTTGTTGAACTGAAAAGTTTTCACTTTCTACCGGATTCCAAACTGGTAATTGAAACAGTCCATCCAAATCGTTTTCTTCTTCAAACTCAACCGTGAAAGGATACGACTTATTATAAAACTGATACTTTTTTACTCTTGCATCTCTAAAAAGCGTTATCCTGTCTTCATAAGCGATATCATCCATTTCTCTTTTCTTAACCGTTTTAATCAATTTTCCCGTTGCATCATATAATCTTGCAACCACATCAGTAAGCTTATCGAATTTGTCGTAATGATTTATATAACGTGTGTATTCATCACCCGATTCCTTCAAAATAGTTATCGCATATTTGTGTTTATATGTTGCCGATTTAGGTGAATGAATTAATATTTTAGATTCTTCGAATCGCAATACTGCTTCTGCATTCTGCAATAACGAATCGGGTATTAATGTTACATTATAATTTTGAGCTTTCACCAAAGCAGGGAAAGAAAAAATAATAATTGCAATGATTTTCTTCATACTTAAGACTTCACTTTTTTAAATACTATTTGTTCGGATTGCTTCTTGAAAACAAAAGCAAAAAAATCTCTCAATGTCTCATAATCCTCGTTCGAGAAATTTGCTTTGTTAATTGTTAATCTCACCTTCATCTGAATATTTTCCTCGTCCTTTTGAATGATATATTCAAACATTCCTTCATCTCCATTTAATGATAGTCTAGTGCTTTTGGGTAATTCATCAACAACATATCCTTTAGGAATTTCCATTGTCAGCATATAAGTTTGATTTTGTGTGAAAGGCATTTCAACCGGATAAAATCTTTGCGCAGCAACAAATGGATTTTTCTTAATAATATTTTCCTGCAGAGGATTAAAATAAACAATATCATTATCGCCAAATACAAAATAAGTTGTTTCATATTTTATAGAAATTGGGTCATCATAATTTTTAATGGAATCAATTTTAAAATTTTTCATCTCTACATTTTCAGGCAATGATGTTTTAAATTGTTTTTCATATTGCAATTCATTTGTATTTGCAAGTTCACCTCTAAGCTCCAAAGATGTATAGTAACCCAAATTTTGTGTTATTGCACCAACAGGCTTTCCAGTATTATCATCATTAGTGATATATACATTTGTAAAAGCAGATTCCTTTAAAGAATCAGCAAATAAATAAACCGGCATCAGTAAATCTTTTGTAACCTCTCTTGCATGTCCATTATAACATTCGAGCGGAAGTTTACCAAAACCTATTTTAGAATCGGATGCATCAAGATAAACAACCTGACCATCGATTAAAGCCTTTACAATTAAATAATTATATCTGTCCATTAACGGATATAACTCGTTTGTAACACCACGGCTTCTCGTACTTAGTATGATTGGGTTTGCTTGAATTTTTTCGTGACGCAACATTGCCACCAAAAGCAAATTAATATCGGCCACACTGCCTACTTTATTTTTGAAAACATCTTTTAAAGTTGTAGTTGCATAAACTCCATAACTACTTTTTTGAGCAATATCATCACGCCCAAATTGAAAAATATTTCTTGCTTTTTCTTCCTGCGTTTTAGCAATTCCAATAATTTGTTTCATATTATCATCCAACCAACTATTTGATCTTTCAATTAGAGAGCCAAACCTTTCATTAACATTAAAGCTTTCAGCTACTTTTCTCCAGTCGCTCATGTACGGTTTGGGAATTGTATTAGGATAATGTATTTGAGCTAATTGGAATTCAATCTTTGCGATATGATTCTCCAAAGTTGTAGTAAAAGATTCCGGTTTTAAGCCGGGCACATCTTTCATAACCCACCTATGATTGTCACTTAAGCCATTTAGAGTATAAGGTTGCATAGCCGAACCACGATCTACTACACCTTCCGATATTGTTGCATTGGCTATACTTTGACGTTCTATAAAATTGAATTGAACCTGCGATTGACTGATTGTGTTTATAAAAAAAGATTGATACCCTTGCGATAACGTTACATACTTATAAAATTCAGGAATATTCGCATTGTATTCACTCCACAAACACGGGTATTCACCTTGAAAACTCCATGACTGAAGGTTAGAAAAAAAATCCGATTTAATGGTATATGAATATTCAATTAAACTTCCTTCTTTTAAAGCAGGGAATGTAAATTTCTTTACTATCCAATTTTTATCTTTCTTTTCAGTAAAAACAGAACTGTTTTCCACTTTTGTTTCTACCACTTCCCCATCTTCAATATTATAGGTATAGGCTTTAAGCCCTTCTAATCTTTCAGTAGCAGAACCTGTTGTGAACAGATAGATACTAATATTTGCAGCATCAAATCCATTCTTGTTTAAAATTTTTATTCTTGTCTTTTTGGTAAACTGAAGCGAAATACTGAAATCGGAAGTGTTGGCAACAAACTCCGAACTGCCCCAATCGGCCACTACAACTGCATTTGCACTTGAATCAAATGCCGGAGCTGTTACATCAAAATCTTCAATCTTAATTTTCCCAAATCGAACAGGCGTTTTATCTTGGGCGATACTAATGTTAACCACAGTTAATAAAATGAATATAGTTTTAAGGATTCTCATAAAAAGTATAGTTTGGTTTTTTATTTTCTTTGTCTTCATTTTAAAATTAAGCATTACTAATTATTATAGTATTTGTAGTTGAATATACTAATGATGAAGTGATAGCAAAATAAGATACTGTAATTTTGTTGAACTGATATTCTGTTTATTTTGATAATGAAATGACCAATAAAAAAACTGTGCAGGCATTAATCGTTTTTTCATGCTAAGAAAAATTATCTGATGAAAATAAAATATTTCAGAGTAAATGAACAAATTTTTTAACTCTTTTTATAATGACTGACCAAAATCATGTTTCCTATATAAAATCGACTGCAAGCAAATTAGGCTTTGATTTTTGTGGTATTGCTAAAGCCGAAATATTATCGGATGATGCTAAACGCTTAGAACGCTGGTTAACCAAAGGTTTTAACGGGAAGATGCACTACATGGAGAACTATTTCGATCAGAGAATCAATCCATCCTTATTAGTTCCAGAAGCTAAAAGCGTTATTACATTACTGAAAAATTACTACCCGTCTGCCCAACAAAATGACGGCACACCAAAGATTTCGAAATACGCTTTTGGCAAAGATTATCATAAAGTGATTAAAGAAAAACTGAAAGAATTTTTATTCCTGCTTCAACAAAATATTGGCGAAATTAACGGTCGAGGTTTTATTGATTCTGCTCCCGTTTTAGAAAGAACTTGGGCTGTAAAATCGGGATTAGGATGGATTGGCAAAAATGGCAATCTATTAAATAAACAAAGTGGCTCATTTTTTTTTATTGCCACTTTAATTGTTGATGTTGAATTAAAATATGATGATGCTTTTGCAAAAGATTATTGTGGCAGTTGCACGAAATGTATAGATGCTTGTCCTACCAATGCCATACTTCCTAATAAAGTGATTGATGGCAGTAAATGTATTTCTTACTTTACAATAGAGCTAAAAGATGAATTATTACCCAATTCCATGAAAGAAAAATTCGGTAATTGGGTATTTGGCTGTGATGTTTGTCAAGATGTTTGTCCTTGGAATCGCTTTAGCAATCCTACCAAAGAAATAGAGTTTACACCTATTCCCGAGATTTTAAATCTTACTCATAAGGAATGGCATGCATTAAACGAAGAAACTTTTAATTTTCTTTTTAAACATTCGCCGCTAAAAAGAACCAAATGGAAAGGGATTCAGAGAAACTTACAATTTATTATGCCCAACAATGAACAATAGTTGATTATTATATTGGCAAACCCGATCTATACTTATTAAAATCGGCTTGATTAATTATTAATAATCTTGCTCTAAATACGCCTCCACTCATATTAATACCACCCGAAATTGGTTGATGATATAAATCGTAAAGCGTTATATTATTTTGCAAGAAATTACCTTCAACAACGTTAAGACCTACATCCATTTTCGTTAATTGAATTGAACCGGAAGATTTCATATCATCTCTTGGAGCATAAACAGTTGTACCGGTACTGTAATTTGCACCAAAAAATTTGGGTTGCACTAAACCTAAAGGATTGGCTAAAGTAACCGAATCTATTAATGTATAGCTACCCGCATTAATACCCGATAATCCTATTATAATTAGGCTAATTGAACTAGAATCTTTTTGCTTAGCACCAACCATACTTAATGCATATAGTTTTACACCACCCAAACTACTATCCGATACGCCATTAAAATAAAGTGCTTTTATACTATCGGGAGTTATTTTGGAGCTATCATTAAAAGCGATATTTTGATTATTGATTGAAAAATTGATATAGTTATAATTTGATGAAGTATTTGAAATGGTTTCTTTTTGACAAGCAACTAAAAAGATACCGGCAAATAAAGTTGTGAATAAAGATAATTTCATAACCTATATTTTGAAATGGAAAATTCGTTGAATAGTTGTAGTAAACAAAACATTATTTGATAAAATTTTAATAAAAAAATAGAAAGCCCTTAGAAAAGGGCCTTCTCACTTAATCACTAATCAACGCTTGGACTAAGTTTAAAAATCAGCAAATGCTTTATTAATTTACACCTATAAATAAAATACTAAAATATTGATTGATACTACAATAAAACTTATAGTAAAGTTGCGAAGAGATTTTTGAAAATACAAATAAACTATAATAAAAACTTGCAATAAACAATAGATTGCAAAATAATAACAAACTGTTAATACTTAATTGCTGATTATTGAAATGCCGGTATGTTCGGCTTTTTGTTTTAATGCATTTAAATCTTTCTCCATCATTGGGCCTAAAATTTTATCACTTAAAAGAGAAGCAAGTTTTTCCCAAGGATACCACTTTATCTTCTGAACAAACTGCCAATGTACTACCGTAAGTGCAGAATCGGTGCCATACAAAGTAATATCCGATTGCATCATTTTTCCCTGATTACTTTTCCATAACGAGTGAACTGAAACAGTATCAACCTGTATAATATGCACAGTGGTGTTTCCTAATCTTGCTTCAACAGGCGATAAAATATGCACTGAAGAATCGCTCATTCCCTCCATCCAATTACTCCATCCTTTCCAATCTTTTATTAAATTAATTACAGTAGTTTTTGATGCATTAATATTTATAGCTCTTGAAACAATAAGAGTTGAAGGAAATAAAAAAGAAAAGGTTACTGCTGCAAAAAATAATACAGCAAAACTTATTACAATTAACTTTAAAAATCGCATTTTTTAATTATTTAAAACTATTCCCACTTAAATACTTTTATGGCTATAGTAAAAATTACAATTCCCCAAATTCCTAAAATGCCAATTTCCTTCCAACTATCGGCTAAACTGGCTCCTTCAAAAGCAATATTTCGCATAGCATTATTAAAATGCGTTAATGGCAATATTTTACATAATGGTTGCAACCAAGTAGGAAAATTATCTATAGAAAAAAAAGTGCCCGATAATAAAAATTGTGGTAATGTAAACAAGTTGGCAAAAGGCGGAATAGTGTTTTCATTTTTGGCAAGTCCGCTTACAATAAAACCAAATCCCATAAATACTAATAAAGCCTCGAAGCTTAGTACCATTATTTCTAAAAATGTTATTACACCATGTATTAAGGTAAAATGAAAAGCAATATTTCCTATACCAATAATAATAACCGAAGTAAGAAGTTGAAAAATAACTCTACTAAATGTTTCTCCTAAAATAATATACGATCTGCGAATAGGTGTTGCATAAAATCTTTTTAAAACCAATTGCTGCCTTAAATTAAAAAACAAGAATGCTACTCCAAAAACACCGGCACTTAACAAAGAGAATCCTAATTGGCCGGGCAAAATAAAATCTATGGTTCTATAAATTCTACCCGGAATTTTCTGTACTTCATCGTTTACCAATGCAATACTTGAATTGTTGGGATACATTTTTTTATTGACACCTGAAATAATTGATTGTATAATTTGTCTTAAAATATTTAAATTCTGCGGACTAACCGCTTCCGAGCTTTTTAATTGAATCTGATAAGGAATATTTTGAGTATTATTTTTCTCAATATCAATAACAGCCACTAACCTTCCTTTCTCCAAATCTTCTCGTACCTCTTCGTCTGATTTATTGATAAATTTTAAACTGGGAATAGACTTAATAATTGAATATACCGGATTTAATGTATCCGAATGTTTATCAATTGCAACACGCAAAGTAATGCCACCACTATTTCCAATGAAGCCAAATACTAAAATAAAAATTAAAGGAAATCCAATGCTAAAAAGCACTGCAGAAGGGCTGCGAAAAGTGGCAATTAAACTTCCCTTAGTAATAGATAACATTGCCCTAAGTTGATTATAATTTCCTTTCATGCGATTATTCATTAAACCGCAAATCTATTTTATTATTTGTGTTCTCAAAACGAAACTTGTACAAACAATTACATAAATGCCAATAAATTTGCATAAACAAACTCGTTCATGAAGTTAGCTTCTATTTTATTGGGTGGCAATTTGGGTAACAGAGTTGAGAATTTAACTTTGGCTATACAATTAATTAAAGAAAATTGTGGAAAAATAATTCATACATCAGCAATGTACGAAACAGCCGCATGGGGCATCGCCAATCAACCCGATTTTTTAAACCAAGCAATTACCATTGAAACATCTCTTTCACCCGAAAAATTACTTCAGCAATTACTCTCCATAGAAAATAAAATGGGCAGAAAAAGAAGTGTAAAATATGGAGCAAGAACAATTGATTTAGATATTTTATTGTTCGATGATGCTATTATAAATTTACCCAACCTTCAAATTCCGCATCCGGCATTAACACAAAGAAGGTTTGCTTTAATTCCGCTTACTGAAATAGCCGGTTCAACAATACATCCTATAGAAAAAAAAACAATTCAACAATTATTACTTGATTGCAAAGATGAATTGAATGTGAAAAAGTATTCTGCTATTACTTACTGATGCCACATAATTTTGGCAATAATAATGAATTACCATTTCATCACTGTTGAAGGAAATATTGGTGCCGGCAAAACAACACTTACTCATTTGCTTGCAAAACATTTTAATGCAAGATTAATTTTAGAAGAGTTTGCCGATAATCCTTTCTTACCTAAATTTTACCAAAATCCAAAACAGTATGCATTTCCTTTAGAATTGTTTTTTATGGCCGAACGTTATAAACAATTAAAAGAAATGGTACACACTACCGATTTATTTCAGAATATTACCATATCCGATTATTTATTCACCAAATGTTTGTTATTTGCTAAAGTAAATTTATCGGAAGAAGAGTTTAAACTATATCAAAAACTTTTTGATATAATACACCAACATCTTGCATTTCCGGATATCCTTATTTATTTGCATGCTCCTGTAGCAACTTTGCAAAAAAATATTAAAAAAAGAAAGAGAGAATACGAACAAAATATTCCGGATGAATATTTATTAAGCATTCAAGAAACTTATACCGGATACATAAAACAACATAATATTAAAACAATTTTTATTGATGCCGATAATGCAGATTTTTTAGGCAATAAACAACATTTGCAAGTTGTAATAGATGCTTTAGAAAAAAAACAGACAGAACAGCAAAGCTTTTACACACTTCCTTAAAAAATATTTTTTGAAGTGATAACTAAACATAGAAAACCATTTAACAGTAGATTTATTATTATACAATGGCAATAAAACCAGTACAAAAACATGATCCCTTTGCAGCAATAAAATATACAGAATATAGAAACCTGATGATAGGAAGATTTCTGTTTATTATGGGGCTACGCATGATGGGAACATTAGTTGGATGGTGGATTTATGAATTAACCAATGCACCATTTGCTATTGGCATTATTGGTTTATCTGAAGTGATACCGGCAGTTTCGTTGGCATTATATGCCGGACATATTATTGACATTAGTGAAAAACGAAAATTACTGTTAATCGGCATTGCTCTTTATTTGCTTTGTGCATTGTTGTTATTGTTTTTATCTACTTCCTTTTTTTCAACTCATTTTTCCAATCAGTCTATCGCTATTTTTATTTACTTAATTATTTTTTTTACCGGTATTTTTAGAGCCTTTACCGGGCCAACTTTTGGTGCTATTATTGCGTCAATTGTACCTCGCAAAGTGTTACAAAATGCAACTACCTGGAGTCAAGGTTCTTGGCTTTCAGCTTCGGTTAGCGGACATGCTATTGGTGGAATTTTAATTGGTGGATTTGGAATTTCATTCACCTTAGGTATCATTGCCTTATTAGTTTTTTTAGGATTTATATTCATATTTCAATTACATGCTAAACCAACTTTAAATGAGCCAGGAGAAAAGAAAACCTGGGAAAGCGTGAAAGAAGGCATACAGTTTGTTTTAAATACAAAGCAAGTTTTAGGAGCATTAGTTTTAGATTTATTTGCAGTATTTTTTGGCGGCGCAGTTGCCATGATTCCTGTTTATGCTAAAGATATTTTACAAGTAGGTGCCCAAGGTTTTGGTTGGTTAAATGCCGCATCCGATATTGGTTCTATTATTATCATTATTCTGCTTACTTTTTATCCATTAAAACGTAAACAAGGAAAAATATTATTACTTGCTGTAGCAGGTTTTGGTTTATCTATTATCACATTTGCCATTTCAAGATCTTTTTTACTTTCTTTTATAGCACTTATGCTAAGTGGAATTTTAGATGGAATAAGCGTGGTAATTAGAGGCACCATTTTACAATTAAATACCCCCGATAATATGCGTGGAAGGGTAATGAGTGTAAATTCTATGTTTATTAACTCCAGCAACGAATTAGGCCAATTTGAAAGTGGTGTAGCTGCCAAGTTAATGGGCGTGATACCCTCGGTAATATTTGGTGGAGGAATGACATTATTGGTGGTTGTTATTTCATGGTTCAAATCTCCTGCACTTAAACAAATGGAGTATTAAAATGCTTTTGCATAATTAATATACTACCTGTGAGTTTTATGCTTAAATTGCTGTTACTAATTAACTAAAATGAACAGACGTCATTTTATCAAAAGCACCACTACGGCCTCAGTAGGAATATTAACACTATCTTCTACCAAATTATTGGCCTCGCTTTTACAACAACCTACCTACAAATTAACTACACTTAGAAATAATGTGGGCATATTTACAGAAAGAGGAGGTACCATTGTATATTATCTATCAAAAGATGGAATAGTAATTGTTGATACCGAATTTCCGGATCCTGCAAAACACTTAATTGATGAATTAAACAAACAAACTACTTACCCATTTAGCTTATTAATTAATACACATCATCACGGAGATCATACGGGAGGTAATATTGCTTTTAAAGGAAAGGTAAAGCATGTTATTGGCCATGAAAATTGTTTAGCCAATTATAAACGTGTAGCCGCCGAACAAAAAAGTGAAGACAAGCAATTATTTCAAAACATTACCTTTAAAGATACTTGGAAAACTAAGGTAGGCAATGAAAAAATAAAAGCACATTATTTTGGTCCTGCTCATACAAACGGCGATGCAATAATTCATTTTGAACATGCCAATATTGCTCATGTTGGAGATTTAATGTTTAATAAAATTTATCCATTTATTGATATGAAAGCCGGTGCTTCTTTTAAAAACTGGATTACAGTAATTGATAAAATTGTTACCACTTTCGACGATAGTACCTTATTTGTATTTGGCCATGGAAGCAAAAATGCAGTAATTGGTGGTAAAGAAGATTTAAAACAAATGCAACAATATATTGAACAGTTATTATTATTGGTTGCACAACAAATAAAGATGGGAAAATCAAAAGCAGAAATTCTACAAATACAATCCATTCCCAATGTTGGTGTATGGACAGATGAGTTTAAACAAATACAATCAAATTTAGACGCAGCTTATAGTGAGCTTATTTAATTTCGAGCAATCGCTCTAACACAAAATAAACTGCCGGACAGAATGAAGAATTTTTAAGTGTAATTTGCTGCCTTTTAATAATTACATCCTCATCAGTATACGGAAATCGCTCGCAATCGCTTGGGCGTTGATCATAAATGGTACAAAAATTATCTTCACCCAAAAAAGAACAAGGCACCGATTGCATCACATAATCGCCTTCATCATCTAACCTCAAATAGGTTTCTATAAAATGTCCTTCTTTCATTTTTAAATATTTGCTGATACGCTTTATATCTGTAGTTTTAAATCGAGGCGAATAATTTTTACAGCAAGCTGCACACTGCAAACAGTCAATTTCCGAAAATGCCTCTTCATGTAATGCAGGTAGTTGTTTTAATACCTTATTTTTATTGGCACGCTGCAAAAATTGTTTATACAGTTTCTGTCTCTCTGCGCTTTTTTTTTTCCAATTCTTCAATAAAATATTCGACATAACCTTTATAATTTACAATTAAAATGATACTAATACATCAATTTATGGCCGATGATACAGTTCAAAAATAATGTGGATAACTTTTTTGCTTTTTTTGAATAGAAATTAATTGTTTTTAACATGTATCAAAAATTCATTTTTTTAAGATAAAAATTTAAAAACAATACTCTCCGAATGTTAGTGCAACTTTTTTCACTGCTATAATTAGCATTTTTCAAATCATTACTTTCAAAAGTAAAATATATTTTTAAATGCAATGTGAAAATGAACTTGCAGAGACTAATTTGCAACCACCCAACTCTTGGAAAGAATCTATTTTTTACCCCAAATTTGTAGCAATTTAAATTGTGCACCATAAAAAATTTGCTTGTTATGTTATATATTTCTCAAATCAGTGCTACTACCAATACCGAAATTAATACTACTATGGCTGCAATTGCAATTGTAACCGTTGTATGTTTGTTTGCAGTAATGTTGCTTAAAAAAGAAAAAGAATCGGTTGAATAAATATTTCATTTAAACCATTAATTGAGTTTATATTTTTTACTATCGAATAACGATTGCCTGCCGCTTTAATAGCGGCATTTTTATTACTTAAAAAATTGCACAAGCTTTCCCCAAATTAATATCTATAATAAATAAT
Source organism: Bacteroidota bacterium (assembly GCA_021824855.1). GTDB lineage: Bacteria > Bacteroidota > Bacteroidia > Chitinophagales > Chitinophagaceae > JAKAJX01. Next base: position 18,613 of record JAKAJX010000106.1, read on the forward strand.
AGGCTAATTACATATTACATTTGCGTTCTAAAAGGCAAAAAATTTTTATGAATTTATTTCACCATCAAAACATCGAATTTAGGAAAAGACATATTGGTACTTATCATACTGAAACACGCCAAATGTTGGAAACAATTGGTGCAACATCCTTAGATGATTTAATTAATAAAACTGTTCCTGCTTCTATTCGCCTACAAAAAAATTTAAATTTACCCGAAGCAATATCGGAATACGAATACTTGCTGCACATAAAAGAAGTAGCTGCTCAAAATAAACTTTATAAAAACTATATTGGACAAGGCTATTATGACACTATTACACCCAGTGTAATTCTTAGAAATGTTTTTGAAAACCCCGGATGGTATACACAATACACCCCTTACCAGGCAGAAATTTCGCAAGGCCGTTTAGAAAGTTTATTGAACTTTCAAACAATGATTACAGACTTAACGGGTTTTGAAATAGCGAATGCTTCTTTGCTGGATGAAGCAACTGCGGCAGCCGAAGCTATGGCAATGTTATTCCACCAAATTAATCAACCCAAAAAAATAAAATTTTTTGTTGATGATGCTTTATTTCCTCAAACTAAAGATGTTTTAATTACTCGCTCAATTCCAATGGGCGTTCAACTGGTTTTTGGAAATTATAAAAATGTATTATTAGACGATACTTTCTTTGGGGCTATTATACAATATCCAAATAACTATGGATCTATTCCGGATTATCGCGGATTTATTGCCAATGTTCATGCAGTAAATGCTTATGTAATAATGGCCACCGATTTATTAGCTTTAACTTTATTAACCCCACCTGCAGAATTGGGTGCCGATGTTGCAGTTGGCTCAGCTCAAAGATTTGGTGTGCCCATGGGTTTTGGTGGGCCACATGCTGCTTTTTTTGCAACCAAAGACGAATTTAAACGAAGTATGCCCGGAAGACTTATTGGCATTAGTGTTGATGCACAAGGAAACCGAGCTTTACGAATGGCTTTACAAACTCGAGAACAACATATTAAACGAGAAAAAGCCACATCTAACATCTGCACTGCACAAGCCTTATTAGCTAATATGGCCGCCATGTATGCTGTATATCATGGAGCAACAGGCTTAAAAAATATTGCCCTACGAATTGCTTATTTAACCCAAACATTGAGTAACGAATTAAGCGAATTAGGCTTTGAAAATTTAAATCAATTTTATTTCGATACCATACATATTCAAACCAACATAGAAAAAATTATACCTATTGCCGAAAAATATTCCGTAAACTTTAGGTATATCAACAACCAGCACCTCAGCATTTCATTAGATGAAACTACCTCACAAAAAGACATTTTAGATATTCTATACATTTTTGCAGAAAGCATAGAAAAAAATAATGCCGAAGTGAGCTTTAATAATGAAGATGAATTACTAAACATTCCATCTTATGCTTTCAGAACTTCTCATTTTTTACAACATGCTGTTTTTAATACACACCACAGCGAAAGTCAAATGATGCGTTATATCAAATCATTAGAAAATAAAGACCTTTCGCTTAATACCAGTATGATTACTTTAGGAAGTTGTACCATGAAGTTAAATGCTGCAACAGAAATGATTCCGGTAAGCTGGCCTGAGTTTAGTAAAATGCATCCATTTGCACCAATACATCAAACCAAAGGTTATCAGTTTATTATTAACGAATTATCGAAATATTTGTGCGAAATAACCGGATTTGCCGCTTGTAGCTTGCAACCTAATAGTGGTGCCAATGGCGAATATTCAGGTTTATTAACTATTATGGCTTATCATAAAGCCAATAATAATGCACACAGAAATGTAGTATTAATTCCCATATCGGCACATGGCACTAATCCGGCAAGTGCTGTAATGGCCGGTATGAAAGTAGTAGTGGTAAAGAGTAATGATGATGGAACTATTGATATTGCAGATTTGAAAGAAAAAGCAGTTCAATATCAAGATTCATTAGGTGCCTTAATGGTAACTTATCCATCCACCTTCGGCGTATTTGAAGAAGGCATAAAAGAAATTTGCAGCATTATTCATCAATATGGCGGTCAAATCTATATGGATGGTGCTAATATGAATGCGCAAGTAGGTTTAACTTCTCCTGCAACTATTGGTGCAGATGTTTGCCACTTAAATTTACACAAAACATTTGCTATTCCTCATGGTGGCGGAGGTCCGGGAGTTGGACCAATATGTGTAGCAGCGCATCTCGAAAAATACCTTCCTTCGCATATATTCATTAATGATACGAATAACTCCGGCTCTCATGCAGTTGCGGCTGCCCCTTATGGCTCTGCGTCTATTTTGCTAATAAGTTATGCTTATATAAAAATGTTGGGTTACGATGGCGTTAAACAAGCCACCGAATATGCCATTTTAAATGCTAACTACATGAAAGCAAGATTAGAAAAATACTTTAAAATTTTATATACCGGCAGCAATGGTAATTGTGCCCATGAATTTATAGTTGATTTACGTCCTTTTAAAGCAACCACAGGTATTGAAGCAGAGGATGTAGCAAAACGTTTAATGGATTATTCATTTCATGCACCAACTATGGGTTTTCCTGTTCCAGGAACTATTATGATAGAACCTACAGAAAGTGAAGATAAAGCCGAATTAGATAGATTTTGTGATGCACTAATTGCTATTTACGATGAAATAAAAGCAATTGAAGAAGGTAAAACCGATAAAGTTGATAATACTTTAAAAAATGCTCCACATACACAAACCATGGTTACTGAAGATGATTGGGCACATGCATATACTCGCAAACAAGCTGCATTTCCTTTGTATTATACAACACAAAATAAGTTTTGGCCCAGCGTTGCAAGAGTAAATAATACCTATGGCGATAGAAATCTTATTTGCACTTGTGAGCCTATAGAAAATTATATGAATTAGTTTTTACCGAGAAGGATAAATTACAACTTAAAACCAAAATTTTAAGCCTATTGCAATAAGTGCATATATCACTGTTACAATAAAAATGCCTTTGGCTGTTTTATCAATATTTTTATTAATAAACAGGGTAAAAATAATAGCATTAGCAAAAAGAGAAAAACTAATCATGCCGGTTAATAAGCGTTTTTCTATCCCTAAATATTCAATAAAAACTTTAAAAGAGTAAATATTAAATTTCCAGAAATAAAAAGCAATCATACCTGCAAAAGGAGTTACTATGCCCAATATCAATCCTAATAGTAAACTATCTTTTTTCAGTTTTAAAATTTCCATTTCTTTTCTAACTGATTTTTAGTATTGTAATTGGTAAGGTCAAATTGCACAGGCACTACACTTACATAATTATTTTTTAAAGCCCACACATCGGTATCTTTTGCTTTATCAAAATTCATAAACTCGCCTGTAAGCCAAAAATAGTTTCTGCCATGCGGATCTTTTCTTTCTAAAAATTTTTCATCATATTTAGCATAAGCTTGCCTACATATTTTTACTCCTTTTATTAAACTAACATCTACTGCCGGAATATTTACATTTAACGTAAAATGCTTATCGTTCTTTTGTT
>JAKAJX010000120.1 GCA_021824855.1 Bacteroidota bacterium
CAACATTTATTTCAAACAGATTTCTCGGTTGTGCCAACCTCGAAAAGACGGAGGAAAGTGCAGACCTCGAAAAGACGAATAACGTCCTTTCGAAAGAAGCAAAGCGTCCTTTCGAACGAAGTGAGAAATCTATTTGAATTAATGAACCCAATTTAAGATATTCTATAAGTTACACCTTCAATTGCCGAGTCGGAGTTTTCGAAAATAGCTTTTGTTTCATTTAAAAATTCGTCAATAAACTCATATTTGCTACTGAAATGACCAATCAATAATTTTTTTGCATTGGCTTTATGGGCAATTTGTGCAGCTTGTTCGGTAGTGCTATGAAAGCGAGCATCGGCTTTGTCATTCATATCTTTTAAATAAGTAGTTTCATGGTACAGCATCGATACGTTTTTAACCTTTTCAGCCAACAATTCATCGTAAAGTGTATCGGCACCAAAAGCATAGCTGCGTGGGTTACTATTTGAAATGGTTACCCAATCATTCTTAATAACAGTACCATCTTTCAAAATATAATCATCACCATTTTTTAAATTGGTATAATACGCTGCGGGAATATTGTATTCAATCACTTTCTCTTTCCAAATTTTGCGTAAATGTTTTTTTTCTCTAAAAATAAATCCCCAGCATTCAATGCGGTGTTGTGTGCTAAAACATTCAACGGTAAATCTTTTACCGTCAATTAATATTCCTTCTTTTTCTAACGTATGAAATTGCAGTGAAAATGGCAATTTGGTAGCAGCAGCTTTAAATTGAAGGTCTAATATTTCTTTTAAAAGAGCAGGTGCATATACATGCAAATCTGCTTCTCTTCCCAATAAACCCATGCTGGTAATTAAGCCTACTAAACCAAAATAATGATCGCCATGTAAGTGTGAAATAAAAATATGATTGATTTTACTTCTCCTAATTTTATATTTACTCATTTGCATTTGAGTACCTTCTCCACAATCTATCAAAAAAATATTATCGTGTAGGGTAATTATTTGTGCAGTAGGATGCCTGTCATAAGCCGGAAGAGCAGAATTATTTCCTAAAATAGTAACTCCAAACATAATAGTAGTTATATGTTGTATAAACTTATTTATAGCTCATTTTATTATGTACAATTAGCATCTCTATTCTTATTGTAACAATATTTAAGTGGCAGCAGAGAAGTTAAAATCATCACTATCCAATAATTCTCTTTCAATTTCTTCCATTTGCACAATATCCCATGCTTCACTTTCCGATGGTGTAACATTCATTAGTTCTAAAAGTCCCAGCTTTTCAAAATTATTTTCTACAGCCAATTGCAATTCGCAAATAACAAATGAGGTATTTTTTTCGTAAAAAAATTGTTGTAATTCGGCAATGGTTTTGGCAGCTATATCTTCTACTTCAGATACATTTTTAAAATTTAGAATAATGTTTTTTACAGTAGCAGTTAAATATTCTTTACAGGTAGCAGCTAATTCTGCAGCCATATTGTCATAAATGATAGAATCCTGTAGTAATAAAACAATAAATTTTTCCTTGGTATCAATTTTGACCAACATAGTTTTACTTTCGTTAACAGTTGTGAATAAATGAAAGATAATAAAGGTCAAAAATATTTGTTATAATTGTATAAATCCAAATAGTATGGATAATAATTTTTCAGCACAAGTAAAAGAAATCATCTCTTATAGTCGTGAAGAAGCACTTCGTTTAGGAAATGATTTTATAGGAACAGAACATTTGTTATTAGGGTTAATTCGTGATGCCGATAATGTAGCTATTAAAGTTTTAAAACAACTTAATGTAGATATACTTGAATTACGAAAAGAAATAGAATTAGCAGTAAAAGATAAAACAGGTAAAAATATTGCTAATATTAATAGTTTGCCATTAACTAAGCAAGCCGAAAAAGTAATTCGTGTAACTGTTTTAGAAGCTAAAGCATTAAAAAGTCCTTTGGTAGAAACAGAACATTTATTATTAAGTATTTTAAAAAATAAAGAAAATATTGCTACCCAAATATTAAATCAATTTGATATTGATTATGATGTTTTTAGAAATGAATTAGGAATGGTAAGCACTAATAATCCGCCGGCACCCAAAAACGAATTTAGCGATGAAGGTGAAGAAGAATTTGATGAAGAAAAACAACGTGGTTTTCAGCAATCTAAATCTTCAAAACCTGCAGCAACTGCCAAAAGTAAAACTCCTGTATTAGATAATTTTGGAAGAGATATTACAAAATTGGCCGAAACCAATGCGTTAGATCCTATTGTTGGTCGCGAGTCGGAGATTGAACGTGTATCTCAAATTCTTTCTCGCAGAAAGAAAAATAATCCCATATTAATAGGAGAACCCGGAGTGGGTAAAACAGCCATAGTAGAAGGTTTGGCTTTACGTATTGTTCAACGCAAAGTAAGTAGGGTTTTGTTTGATAAAAGAGTAATTAGCCTCGATTTGGCTGCATTAGTTGCAGGTACCAAATATCGTGGTCAATTTGAAGAGCGGATGAAAGCCATTATGAATGAGTTAGAAAAAAATAGAGATGTTATTTTATTTATTGATGAAATACATACTATTGTTGGTGCGGGTGGAGCAAGCGGCTCATTAGATGCAAGTAATATTTTTAAACCTGCTTTGGCAAGAGGAGAATTGCAATGTATTGGTGCTTCTACGTTAGACGAATACCGTCAATATATTGAAAAAGATGGGGCATTAGATCGCCGTTTTCAAAAAGTATTGATTGAGCAACCAAGTGTTGATGAAACCATTCAAATACTAAATAATATTAAAAGCAAATACGAAGATTACCATAGTGTAGAATACAGCGATGAAGCTATTCATGCTTGCGTAAAACTTAGCGATAGGTATATGACTGATAGACTATTGCCCGATAAAGCTATTGATGTTTTAGATGAAGTGGGAGCAAGAGTACATCTAAAAAATATTAATGTACCTCAGGAAATTGTAGAACTAGAAAAGCAAATTGAAGAAGTTAAAAACGAAAAAAATAAAGTAGTAAAAAGTCAGCGATTTGAAGAGGCTGCTGCATTACGCGATAAAGAGAAACGATTGGGTGAAGAATTAGAAAAAGCAAAAAATGCTTGGGAAGAAGAAAGCAAACACAAAAGATATCCTATAAGCGAGGAACATATTGCAGAAGTAGTAAGCATGATGACAGGTATTCCTGTTAAGCGAATGGTGCAAGCAGAAACTGAAAAGCTTCGCCGAATGAGTGAAGATATGCGAGGTATGGTAATTGGTCAGGATGAAGCAATTCAAAAAGTAGTTAAAGCTATTCAGCGTAATCGAGTAGGATTAAAAGATCCTAAAAAACCAATTGGTACATTTATTTTCTTAGGTCCTACAGGTGTTGGAAAAACAGAATTAGCTCGCTCGTTGGCCCGATATATGTTCGACTCAGAAGATACGTTAATACGCATTGATATGAGTGAATATATGGAAAAATTTACGGTAAGTCGTTTAATTGGTGCACCTCCCGGATATGTTGGGTATGAAGAAGGCGGCCAATTAACTGAAAAAGTACGTCGTAAACCTTATTCCGTAATTCTTTTAGATGAAATTGAAAAAGCTCATCCCGATATTTATAATATTTTATTACAAGTATTAGATGATGGCGTATTAACCGATGGTTTGGGAAGAAAAATTGACTTTAAAAATTCGATGATCATTATGACTTCCAATATTGGTGTACGGCAATTAAAGGAATTTGGTGATGGTGTTGGATTTGCTACTGCTACTCGAATGCAAAATCAAGATGAAAATAATAAAGCAGTAATTGAAAAAGCCTTAAAACGTACATTTTCTCCCGAATTTTTAAATAGAATTGATGATGTGGTAATTTTCAATTCACTCACAAAAGAAAATATTTTTAATATTATTGATATTTTAATGAAAGGCGTTCTAAAACGATTATCTAACTTAGGCTTTAGCTTAGAATTAACTGCAGAAGCTAAAGAGTTTATTGCCGATAAAGGTTACGATGTTCAATTTGGAGCCCGACCATTGCATAGAGCTATTCAAAAATATTTAGAAGATCCCCTTGCTGAAGAAATATTGAATATGCATGTAAAAGAAGGCGATATATTAATTGCTGCATTGGATAAAGAAAATGCCAAATTAGTATTTGAACTGAAAAAGAAAGAAACGGAAGATGCCAATGTGTAATATTATGGGTTAATTTTTTTTGAGCGATGATAGAAAATATCATCGCTTTTTTATT
>JAKAJX010000133.1 GCA_021824855.1 Bacteroidota bacterium
TTACCGGAACTGCGTTTAACAGTTCAATAAAAGGAAAAATATCAGAACCGGTTGCCGGAGCAAATGGTGTTTTTGTTGTTAGAGTTGAAAATCTTGGATCAAAACCCTCTACCGAAACAATAGAAACAATAAAAAGCGGAATTATGCAATCTGAACGAATGGCTTTTTATAGAGGCTCGGAAGCACTAAGAAAAGCAGCCGTTATAAAAGATTATAGAAGTAAGTTTTATTAAAGAAAAATATAAAAGTAAAACGCCTCAAATTTTGAGGCGTTTCTTTTTACGTTTACCGAAAGGAAAAACGAAAAGCGTTGTATAATTTTGACAGTATATGAGCGATATATTAATTAATAAAGTTGCAGAAAGCGGAATCATTAGTTTAAACCTTGAAGATTTTTATCCTAAAGGAGAAATAAAAACTTTTGATTTAAAAGATTTTTTATACATGGGTTTAATTTTAAAGGAAAAAGATTATCGAGCAGCACTATTAACAACAGAATGGGAAGCTTACCGAGATAAATATGTAGCTATTACTTGTTCGGCAGATGCTGTAATTCCTATGTGGGCAAATATGCTTGCTGCAAGCTACTTACAACCGGTGGCCAAAGATGTTGCTTTTGGAGATGAAAAGAAACTAATAGAAACCATATTATTGAAAAATATTGCCAACTTGAATTTGGATGAATATATAGATAAACGCATTGTAGTAAAGGGTTGCGGCGATGTTTCTATTCCAGAAACAGCATACGTGGAAATAACAAATCGACTAAGACCTGTTGTAAAAAGTATTATGTATGGAGAACCGTGTAGTACGGTTCCTATTTTTAAGAAAAAGTAAGCAAATTTTCAGAAGCAAAAGAACAGCCTTTATTGTTAATGTGCTTCTAACCAATTTTTACCAAAGCCCAACTCCGCCTCTACGGGAACATTGTTGGGTAAAATTAATGCAGAACGCATATTTTCTAAGATTAGAGGTTTTAATATTGTCAACTCTTCTTCAACCGCATCAAAAATTAATTCATCGTGTACTTGTAAAATCATTTTACTTTCAAGACCTTCTTTTTTAAGAGCGGCATGTATTTTTATCATGGCCAACTTTATCATGTCGGCGGCTGTTCCTTGAATAGGAGAATTAATGGCGTTGCGTTCGGCAAAACTGCGAACCGTAAAATTCGATGAGTTGATATCTCTAAGCCAACGTTTTCTTCCCATAAGGGTTTTAACGTAGCCATGTTCTTTAGCAAACGAAATAGTATTTTCCATATATTTTGTAATGCCCGAAAACTCTTTTTTATAATTGTCTATTATTTCTTTTGCTTCCGTTCTTGAAATTCCCAAGTTATCTGCCAAACCAAAAGCTCCTTGTCCATAAATAATACCAAAATTTACACTTTTGGCTTTGTAACGCATTTCTTTAGTAACCTCTGTTTCCGGAATGTTATACACTTTTGCAGCGGTGGCCGTATGAATATCTTTGCCTTGTAAAAAAGCATCACACATATTAATGTCGCCACTAATTGCGGCAACAATGCGTAATTCTATTTGCGAATAATCGGCACTAATAAGTAGTCTGTTGGGTTCTCTTGGAATAAAAGCTTTTCTAATTTCTTTACCGCGATCTGTTCTAATAGGAATATTTTGAAGATTAGGATTGTTGCTCGAAAGCCTGCCGGTAACAGCAACCGCTTGTGCATAGGATGTGTGTACCCTTCCTGTTTTTGGATTAATCATTTCCGGTAAAGAATCAACGTAGGTTGATTTTAATTTGGTAAGCTCACGAAAGGTTAAAATATTATCGGCAATAGAATGCCCGCGGATAGCAAGTTTTTGTAAAACATCCTCGCCCGTTTGATATTGACCTGTTTTTGTTTTTTTAGCCGATGCATCGAGCTGTAGTTTATCAAATAAAACCTCACCCAATTGTTTGGGCGAAGCAAGATTGAATCGAACGCCGGCTTCTTTATACACTAAGGCTTCTGCAGATTTGGCATCTTGTTCTAAAATTTTGCTGTAAGCCTTTAAAAAAGATTCGTCAATTTTAACACCTTCATACTCCATATCCACAAGCACTTTAGCCAAAGGATTTTCAATTTCGTAAAAAACCCTTTCAACATCTTTTTCTTTTAATAGTGGGTGCAATGCGTGTTTAAGTTGTAAGGTTATATCGGCGTCTTCCGCAGCATATTCTTTTATTTTTTCAATATCAACATCTCGCATGTTGCCTTGTGCTTTACCTTTTTTGCCAATCAGTTCTTCTATCGAAATGGGTTGATATTGTAAGTATTGTGTACTTAATAAATCCATGCTTCTTTTTCCTTCTGGGTCAATTACATAATGTGCCAGCATGGTATCATAAATATTTCCTTTCAGCTCGTAATCGTATGATTTTAAGATTAGAAGATCGAATTTAATATTTTGACCAATCCATGTAATTGTTTCATCGTCAAAAAGAGGTTTAAAAAAACCAAGTATTTGTAAGGTTTCTGTTTTGTTGGGCGGAAGCGGAATATAATATGCTTGGTGGGGAACAACGGCAAAACTTAATCCAACCAACGCTGCCTGATTGGCGTCTAGGCCGGTTGTTTCTGTATCGAAACAAATTTCTTTGTAGTTTTTGAGAAGATCACACAAAGCAATTATTTTTTCTTCTCCTATCGTTAAATGATATTGGTGGTGTACGGTGGATATAGTCTTTATATTTGAAGAACCGGCGATAGGCTCATCTATACTTTTATTTTCTTCAGAATTTTTGTTATCCTTTTCGGGCAATACAATATTTCCAAAAAGATCGGTTTGTATATTTTTACCGGTAGCCGATTGGGGCATATTAAAAGTTTCTCCAAGAATGCGTTTTCCCAAGGTTTTAAACTCTAACTCAGAAAAAACTTTTTCTAGAGCTTCTTTGTTCCATTCTTTTAATTTAAAACTTTCCTCATGAAAACTAACGGGAACAGCAGTTATAATCGTTGCCAACTTTTTGCTTAAAATGGCATTCTCTTTGTCGGCTCTTATTTTTTCTCCCAAAACACCTTTTATAGTTGTTGCATTTTCCAGAACATTTTCTAATGAGCCATACTCCTTCAATAATTTTGCTGCGGTTTTTTCACCCACTCCTGCAATACCCGGAATATTATCTACCGCATCGCCCATTAAACCTAAAATATCAATTACCTGAATAACGTTGTCTATATTCCATTTTTCACAAACTTCTTTTGGTCCCATTATTTCAACATCACCGCCCTGATAGGCTGGTTTATAAATATAAACGCCCTCTCGAACCAACTGTCCATAGTCTTTATCAGGCGTTACCATAAACACTTCATAACCTGCGTCATGAGCTTGCCAAGCCAATGTACCTATTACATCATCAGCTTCAAAACCTTCGGCACCAATAACAGGAATATTAAAACCCTCGATAATTCTTTTAATATCAGGAATGGCGGCTAATAAATCTTCAGGTGCTTCTTGGCGATTGGCTTTGTAATCTGCAAAATCGGTATGGCGTTCGGTTGGACCAGCAACATCGAAACAAACAGCTAAGTGTGTAGGTTTTTCTTTATTTATTAATTCGAATAATGTATTGGTAAAGCCAAATTGCGCATTGGTGTTTTTTCCGGAAGAGGTAATTCTTGGGTTTCTAATTAATGCATAATAAGCCCTAAAGATTAGAGCAAAGGCATCTAACAAAAAAAGTTTCTTTTGCATTTAACTAAGATAGAGAGAAAACCGAATAACCGATTAAAATAATCGGGATGGACTTATTTGATATGGTATTTATATTGGTATCTTTTATAAAGTTGTGTTTGTTTGTTTTCTAAACTTACCTCTCGGCCTTGAATAAAAGCAAACCGCACATTGCTGGTTTTCATATCTAAAATATCACCATCCGTAATAATTAAATTTGCGTCTTTTCCTTTTTCAATACTTCCTGTTTTATCAGCAATTCCTAAAATTTGGGCTGCATTTAAAGTAATTGCTTGTAGGGCTTGTTCTTTTGTAAGACCGTATGCTGCAGCTGTTCCGGCGTTAAAAGAAAGGTTTCTATATCGAGGTTCATCAGAAGCATCGTTTAAGGCAAACAACACTCCTGCTTTTTGTAAAATATAGGGTGTTTTATAAGGTTGGTCTATATCGTCATCTTCGGTTGAGGGAAGTGCGTGTTCTTGATTTAAAATAACAGCAATATTATTTTGTTTAAGCAAATCGGCAATAAGAAAAGATTCGCTGGCGCCCACAAAAACGATATCGAAATTAAATTCTTTTTGTAAGCTAATTGCAGCCAACATTTGTTTTGCTTCGTTGGCATGGATGAATAGTTTTTGTTGCCCATTGAACAAACCTTTAATTGCCTCGAATTTTAGATTGGTATTGGAGTGTGTATTATCAGAAAGATAGGCTTTGGCTTGGCGAAAAAAAGTTTTTATGCTATCGAATTTGGCAATGGCTATAGATTCCGGATTGGCGGCCGTTGTTTTTATTGTAGATGCTGCCCACCTTGGTTTTTTTGGAATAAATGAAGGCATGTTTAAGTGAATGGCGTTTTCATATTTATATGCGGCATCATTCCAATTCCAAGCATCTAATTGAACTACCGAAGAAGAGCCACTAATTATTCCGCCTTCGGGTGTTATGTTTGCTAAAAGAATTCCATTAGCCCGCAAAGTTCCTATAACTTTCGAATCGGCATTGTATGCTACAATTGAACGAACAGAAGGATTGTATTCGCCGATTTCTGAAAAATCATTGCTTCCTTTTACGCCATTGGCTATTTCTTTTAAACCAAGATCGGAAGAAGATAAAATTAGTCCGGGATAAACTTGTTTTCCTGTTGCATCAATAACTCTAACATTGTTAGAGTCTGTAGGAATAGGAATATTGGGAGAAACGGCAAATATTTTTTCATCATTTATTTCCACAGTAGTTTTTTCTAATATAGTTCCATTGCCAACATGCACGGTTCCATTTACGATGTATAAATGGCCCTTAAATTTTTTTGCAGGATAAATATTGGGTTGAGCAAAAGTGCAAATTGTTACAAATGCTGCTAATGCAAAAAAGAAGAGTTTTGCTTTCATACTAAAAGATTAATAGGAGGAAGAATTGTTTTGGGTGAAATCAATGCTTATTAAGCCATTGCTTTGTTCGTGATCCTCGCAGCTTAAAATTGTTTGCCAACTTGGTTCTGCGGGCTTTATCAAAGTTTTTGAACCGCTTCTTTTTTCTTCTATCATTTTTTGAATTAGTCTGTTTCTTTCTGTAGCAATTAATTTTCTTAATTCTATATCTCGCTCTCTATCGAAATAAACAATTCCATCAATAATTGTTTTTTCTGCTTTAGCATAAATACTTAAAGGATTATCGCTCCAAATTACTATATCGGCATCTTTTCCAATTTTTATGCTGCCAACTCTATTGTCTACATGTAAAGCTATAGCAGGGTTGAGTGTAACCATTTTTAAGGCATCTTCTTCACTAATTCCACCATATTTAATTGTTTTAGCAGCTTCTTGGTTTAACCTTCTTGCTTGTTCTGCATCATCAGAGTTTATGCATACATTTAAGCCAACTTTATGCATAATGGCTGCATTATAGGCAATTGCATCGGCAACTTCTTGCTTGTATGCCCACCAATCAGAAAAGGTGGAAACGTTAGAACCATGTGCTTTTAATAAATCTGCCACCTTGTATCCTTCTAAAACATGGGTAAAAGTGTTAAATGTAAAACCATACTTTTCGCCAATTTTAATGGCCGATAAAATTTCGCTTTGTACATAAGAGTGACAAGTTATAAAGCGTTTTTTATTTAAAATTTCTGCTATTGCATCTAATTCTAAATCTTTTCTTGTTCCTTTTGGGTTGGTTTTTAAAGACTTTTCATAATCAATGGCTCTTGTAAAAGCATCGTTTAAAACAGCTTCAACACCCATTCTTGTGTTTGGAAAGCGGTTGTTGTTTTGGCTGGATGTTTTTTTAACGTTTTCGCCTAAAGCGAACTTAATAAACGGATCGGCGTTTTTAAACTTTAATTCTTCATCATTAACGCCCCAACGAAGTTTTATTAATTGAGTTTGACCACCAATGGTATTGGCAGAGCCATGAAGTATGTGTGAACTGGTAACCCCACCACTTAATTGACGGTAAATATTAATATCATCAGGATTTAAATTATCTGCTATTCTTACCTCTGAAGTAACAGACTGGGCACCCTCGTTGATAGAAACTGCTGCGATGTGAGAATGTTCGTCAATAATTCCGGCGGTTATATGTTTTCCTGTGCCATCAATTATTTTTGCGTTTGGAAAAGATATGTTTTTTGCTACCTTTTCAATTTTTCCGTTTGTTATTAATAGATCGGTGTTTTTAAGAATTCCATCTTTTTCGTTGGTCCAAATAGTTGCATTTTTTATTAATAAATTTTCAGAAGTTGGCATTTTTTCGAAGCCATATCCGCCAAAAGGATAGGTTATTTTAGCTAATGGCTGAGCTATCTTTGTTGTATGTTTATTACTGTCAGCCTTTTTCGTTGAAGTTATTAATGATAAGGAACAGGTAAATTTATTTCCTAAAGAATCTTCTCCGGTGCCATTCCAAAGATTAGTTGTAGTTAAAAAAGCCGTCAAACGGAAAGCGGTTTTTTTTGTTTTTTTATTAAAGAAATGCAAAGAAATTGTTGGCGTATGTATAGATAGGTTTCCGGTAAGCGTATCTTCCTTGGTAACAGCTATTGCATTAGTAGAATTGTTTATTTGTACAACATAATTATTGTTAGGGAAAGCGGAAAGATAGTTGATAGATAAGGTATATTTTCCGTTTATGTTATTCCAAAGCGATTCGTGTATTTCATATTTTTCACCCTGTATCCAATTTTCTAAAATAGAAGAGGATTGTTTAAAAATAGGGCCGTTTGTTATTAAGAAATTAGCAATTTTACCTGGTTCAATAGAACCAACTTTATCATAAATATTTAATAGATTGGCGGGCGTAGTGGTAAGTGCAGTCAAGGCTTTTTCTTCTGAAAGACCTAATGAAATTGCTTTTAATAAATTAGGAAAGAAAAGCGAGTTGTTTTCAAGATCGGAAGCGGTTATTGCAAAAGGAATATTGGCTTTTTCAAAAGCAGCAGGATTGGTAGGAGCTAATTCCCAATGCTTTAAATCGTTCAGAGAAACAAAACGAGCGATATTAGGATCTTCTACATCTTGTGCTTTTGGAAAATTAAGCGGCAGAATGAATGCTGCATTGGTGGCGGCAATGTCTTTCATTCTTTGATATTCGTTACCACCTGCTTTAATAATGTATTTAAAACCAAATTCATCACCAATCCTGGCTGCTCTTAAATCATTCCATTTGTCATCCGATTCAAAGATTTGAGGCAATGTTTGGTTGTTGTTCCATGCTTGTAAAGAAATGTTTATTCCCTCGCTACTTGGGTTATTTTTATACCACCGAGCATCATAATAAGTTTGACGCAACACGGCTATTGAACCCATTAAGCTGGTGGGATAGCTTTGGGTAGAAGTGCCTTTGTTAAAAGAATAATGTGCAGAAGCTTTTTCTTTTATTATAACAAGATTGTCTTTGGTGTTAGCCAGTGTTACAACAGCGCCCGATCCGCGGGCAATACCATCTTTTTGATGGGTTAATACTGTTCCGAAACCTTGATCACGAAAGCTTTTAGCCGCACCATCATCAATAGAAAATAATTTGTATGCATCTGTTTCGGGTTTTATTGCTTGATTCCACCCATAAGCACCTTTTGTATTTGATTGGAATTGAACAGGAGCGTTAAAATTAAAACCGGCAACGGGTTGTTTCGAGCCGTATGTAATACCATAATCGGTATACATATCAATAAAGGATGGGTAAATGTATTTTTCTTTGCAATCTATAATTACAGCATCGGAAGGAACAGAAACAGACGAGCCAACGGCGATAATTTTTCCATCTTCAATAATCAGAACACCATTAGCGATAGTTGTTTTTGGGTCTTTTACGATAGTTGCATTAATAAAAGTATATTTATTACTTTTTTTATCTGCAACACCGTTTACGGGAAAGGTTTCTTGTGCTTTAATGGTAAAAAAATGGAATATCAGCACAGCGGCAACCCAAAAAGGCTTTCTCATAATACATGTTTTATTTAGCGATGTTAATAAAGCTACTTAAAAGCCAAAGCAAAGGAGAGCCGTTCATCAAAAAAAATAAAAAGAGATAGAAACTGTGCCTCCTAACGGCCCATATAAACCATCAGTATTTGAATATCACTAGGATTAACGCCGCTTATTCTGCTGGCCTGACCAATAGTTTGAGGTTTAATTTTTTTAAATTTTTGAAGAGCTTCGGCAGAAAGAGCAGAAATTTTATCATAATCAAATAGCTCTGGGATAATTAATTCTTCCATTTGTTTCATTTTATTAGCCATTTCTTGTTCTTTTTCAATATAACGCTCATATTTTATTTGAATTTCTGCTTGTTCTATTTCATACGAAGTATAATTATTAATAATATTATTTACTTGCGAAATCCCCGATGTAGCAAGGTTTTTTATGGAAACGCTTGGGCGAAGTAATATTTTATTTAATTTCTGTTTTTCCGATATGGTACTTGAATTAATAGTTTGTAAAAACGGATTAATTTCTTCTGGATCAACAGAAAACGATTGTAGGTCTTTTTTAATATTTTCTACCGAATTTTTCTTATGATACACATTTTCCAATCGCTCTTTTGTTGCAAGCCCAATATTAAAAGACATTTCGGTTAACCTCAAATCTGCATTATCTTGGCGTAGCAGTGTTCTAAATTCAGCCCTACTGGTAAACATTCTATAAGGTTCTTGAGTGCCTTTGCTAATTAAATCGTCAATTAAAACACCAATATATGCTTCGTCTCTTTTAAGAACAAAAGCCTCTTTATTATTTGCCTTTTGATGAGCGTTAATACCCGCAATTATACCTTGGCAAGCCGCTTCTTCATAGCCGGTTGTTCCATTAATTTGTCCGGCAAAAAAGAGATTTTTTAGGAGTTTAGTTTCTAAAGAATATAGTAATTGTGTAGGAGGAAAAAAATCGTACTCGATAGCATAACCAGGTCTGAATATTCTGCAATTTTCAAATCCGGGAACTGTTC
Organism: Bacteroidota bacterium; assembly: GCA_021824855.1. Lineage (GTDB taxonomy): Bacteria > Bacteroidota > Bacteroidia > Chitinophagales > Chitinophagaceae > JAKAJX01. The sequence goes on from JAKAJX010000133.1 coordinate 9,126, forward strand.
TTAAAGCGGCTATTTGTACTTCTTCCGGCAGTGAAGTAGAAAAGCCGTTTACATAAATTTCGACCGTATTCCAGCCTTCGGGTTCAACAAAAAGCTGGTGGCGATCTTTATCAGCAAAACGATTTATTTTGTCTTCAATACTTGGGCAATATCTTGGACCAACGCCCTCAATTCTTCCCGAATACATAGGGCTTCTATCAAAACCTGTTTTTAAAATTTCGTGAACAGTAGTATTGGTATACGTTATAAAACAGCTTTTTTGTTGAGAAGCAGAAATTTTTGGAATATCGAGAAAAGAAAAACCTACCATTTCATCATCTCCTTTTTGTTCTTCCATTTTAGAATAATCTAAACTTCTGCCATCCACCCTTGGTGGTGTACCAGTTTTTAATCTATCACTTTCAAAACCAAAAGAAATTAATTGTTCTGTAATTCCGGTTGCTGCTTTTTCGGCAACCCTTCCGCCGCCAAATTTTTTTTCACCTATATGAATTAGACCGTTTAAAAATGTGCCACTTGTTATTATTACACAAGTTGCTTTTATTTCGTGGCCAAGAGCTGTTTTTACTCCAACAACATGATACTTTTCTATGAGGAGCTCCTTTACCATATCTTGATAAAAATCTACGTTGGGAGTTTTTTCAAGCATTTCCCTCCATGTTGCAGAAAACAGCATTCTGTCGTTTTGAGCTCTTGGGCTCCACATGGCAGGCCCTTTACTCTTATTGAGCATTCTAAACTGAATCATGCTTTTATCTGTAACAATACCACTATAACCACCTAAAGCATCTATTTCTCTTATTATTTGCCCCTTTGCAATGCCACCCATTGCCGGATTACAACTCATTTGGGCAATGGTTTGCATGTTCATTGTAATTAGCAAAACCTTACTGCCCAAATTGGCTGCTGCCGCCGCGGCCTCGCAACCAGCATGGCCAGCCCCTACCACTATTATATCGTATTTTGGAAACATAGTTTAATTAAAGGAAGCAAAGATAGGATTGATTTAATAAGCGAGAGAATGGTGTGAGGGTGAAAGAGTTTCACGTGAAACATATAAAGAAAGTTATTGGGAAGGAGAGCAGGAAAAATCTTGCACATAAAAAACCTCTCCATTAGAAAGAACGGATTCGCCAAGGCCTATTTCTGTGTATGCTGGATTTAATAGACTTTTCCTATGGCCCAAAGAAGTGTAGTTTATATCCAAAAACAGTAAAACCAACTGTAATAGAGGAGAGCCAGAGCCAAAGCTTAAATTTTCTCCAGCGCAGTAATTAATTCCATAAGCCCTAATTCTGTCGGCAAAAGTTTTACCATTACTTGAAGTGTGGCTAATGTTTGTTTTATGATTGGCCATATCTTTTGCGTGTTCTTGAGCCATGATGGTTAATGTGGTATTTAGGTTTAGAAGCGAAAGGCCAGAGCTGCTTATAAGATCTTTTTGAAGTGTTTCGGCATAAACCCCTTTTAATTGAGGAAACGCCAATAAATAAGGCTGAAGAACTAGGCTATTAAAAGATTTTGGATTTTTTCTTGCAAAATTTAGCCAGTAATACATTGTTTTTAGGTTATCGCTAATAACAATATTCTGTGTTTTTGTTTCTATAAAACGCAAAAGCAAGGAGTCTTTTTTTTCAATAATGGGTTCTTTTTTAAAAGGCAAACTAATGGAAGCAAATTGCGAAAAGGTGAAGGAGGGGAATAAAATCAAAAGAAGCAATTGTTTCACGTGAAACGATATGGTTTTCATTTAAATCAAAAATTTATTGAAAAGTAGCAAATACTGATCCTCTTTTCTCCGCATCTCAATTATTTCACTTTTTCTTTTATCATTATAGCCACACAAGTGCAAGGCACCATGAAAAATTACTCGTAAAAGTTCTTTTTCCAAAGAAACAGAATGTGTTATGGCGTTTTCTTTAACCCTATCTATGCTTATATAAATTTCTGCTATAGTAGGACTTTCTTTATCGGCTAATTCAAATGTTATAATGTCGGTATAATAATTATGATTTAAAAACTGTTGGTTTATTTTTAAAAGATATTCGTCTGAGCAAAAAATATAGCGAATCGTTTCCAAAGGTTTTTTTTCGATTAAAAACAGATGATCGATAAAAGCTTTGAGCTTTTTTTTATGTTTAAAATAAAAAGGACGATCGGCAGAATAAAAAAATATTTTTTGCATAGCGATGATATAAAACGTAACTCCAAATTTCGTAACAGAATACGGTAATTGAAAGTTATTTTTGTTGAATAGTTAAAAAATGAAAAAATTAAGCGATTTAAAAATTGGTGAAGCTGCAAAAATTACCTCATTTGAGAATGATGATATTTTTATTAAGCTCATGGAAATGGGTTGTGTTCCTGGAGAAATTGTTAAGGTTGAACAGATTGCACCATTAGGAGATCCAATCTCTATTTTTGTATCCGGATATTGTTTAAGCTTAAGACTTAATGAAGCAAATAGTATAATGGTTGAGGATATAAATAAATGATAATCAATTTATTAAATGAAAATAGGACTTTATTTTGGTTCTTTTAACCCTATTCATATTGGGCATTTAATTATTGCCAATTATATAGCTCAAAACACCCAAATTGAACAAGTTTGGTTGGTGGTTAGTCCACAAAATCCCTTAAAAATTACAAATACATTATTAAACGAATATCAGCGATTACATCTTGCTCAGCTTGCTGTAGAACAAAATCCTTATATAAAAGTTTCAGATATTGAATTTAAACTACCCAGACCATCGTATACAATAGATACTGTAGCTTATTTAAAAGAAAAACATCCCCAACACTCGTATAGTATTATTATGGGTAGCGATAGTTTTCAGAATATACATAAATGGAAAAATGCGGATATTTTAAAAAAGGAGAATGAATTTATTGTTTATCCCAGAGATGGTTTTTCTATAAAACAAGTCAATAACGATATAGAAAAACTAGAAATTATACAGGCTCCATTATTAAACATTTCGGCAACCGAAATAAGAAAAGCTATAAAACAAGGAAAATCTATTCGATATTTTGTAACCGATAAGGTATTAGAAGAAATAGAAAAAGGAGGATATTATAAATAAGAGAGCATAACAATTATTGGTTTTTTTAAACGTTACTTATTAACCATATAAATAAATGAACATGAAAAAATTTACATTATTTTTTTATTTACTATTGAGTGTTATTTTATTTTCTTGTATTAGCCCTAAAAAATTAAAGCAATCAGAGGCAAAATATCAGCAATTGAATGGCGCATATTTAGATCAGCAAAACAAATTAAGAGAGTTGCAGAGTGAATTAAATGGGTCAAAAAACGATAATGAAATTCTTTTGAATAAAAAAGCTTCTCTGGAATCGCAAATGGTAGATTTAAATAAACAAATTGATTTCTTAAAACAAAATAATAACCAAGTATTAAATCAATTAAAAGATTTGTCCGTAATCTCCAATGCTCAAGCAGAAAGCATTAAAAAATCAATGGAAAATATTGGAGCAAAAGACATCTATATAAGAGACCTGCAATCATCTATTGCAAAAAAAGATTCTTTAAATATGGCATTGGTAATGAATTTAAAAGGCGCTATTGGCAATTTAGACGATAAAGACATCAATATTAAAGTAGATAAAGATGTGGTATATGTAGATATATCCGATAGATTATTGTTTAAAAGCGGAAGTTTTGATGTTACAGATAAAGCGAAAGAAGTATTGGGGAAAGTAGCCAAGGTTTTAAATAATCAACCCGATATTGAATTTATGGTAGAAGGACATACCGATTCTGTTGCGTTTAAGAATCCGGTATTATTAGATAATTGGGATTTAAGTGTAAAACGGGCAACAAGTGTTATTAGAATATTGCAAAATAATTATGGAATAGATCCAAAACGTATGACAGCCGCAGGAAGAAGCCAATATTTGCCAATTGCAAGCAATACCTCATCAGAAGGAAGAGCGGCTAATAGAAGAACAAGAATTATAATTTTACCGCAACTCGATCAGTTTTTTAAGCTATTAGAGAAAAAATAGAAACAATATTTTATTAAACATCTATTATCTTGTAGAATAAATTTACTACTTGCTTAAAAAAATATCTTCAATAATTTTAAAATGTTGGGGTTGGAACACAAATGTTCACTTCCCCAACAATTGTAAAAAGGCCGTTGTAATAGTTGGTCCACATACCAGTGGATGGGATGTGGTTATTGGTGTTTTATACAGAAGCCTTTTAAATGTTTCCACAATAAAATTTTTAGGAAAAATGGAGCTTTTTAAACCTCCATTTGGCTTTTTTTTTAAATGGTTGGGAGGCTTTCCAATAGACAGGTTTAATAAACATCAATCTGTTCTGCAAATAGTAGAAGTGTTTAAAAAACAAAAAGAATTTATGTTGGCTCTTTCTCCTGAAGGAACGAGAAAAAAAGTAGATAAACTAAGGACAGGATTTTATTATATAGCCAAAGGAGCCAATGTACCAATAATTATGGTAGGCCTTGATTTTAAGAATAAAACCATTCAAATTAGCGAACCGTTTTTTTTATCGGATGAAGAGCAAGAAGATATGAGAATAATAATTGATTTTTTTGCACCAATACAGGGTAAAATTTCAGAATATGGCATGAGCCACTTAAAGAACTGGTAACACAGAATAGAAAAATGCCATAAGCATTTTATTTCTTTCTTAATTTTACAAATCAATGCCCGATAGTATAATGGTAGTATCTCAGATTCTGGCTCTGAATGTCTTGGTTCGAATCCAGGTCGGGCAACAAATATAAAAAAAGGTTAAAATAATTTTGGTAAGAAATAACGAAAGGTTAACTTGCAGCGTCTTTAAATAAAAAAAGACCCTTCCGTAGAAACGGAACGGCCTCTAACGATTGCTTGCCATATGAAAAAAATATAAGTCTTATTTTGGTTCAGCCAAATCTGACTGAATGTTTGAGCCTTTAATGATTGTCTTAAGCCACTAACGATTGCTTCTTTTCAGCTCTTAGCTTTTAATTACAATGTAAAAGTAGAAGCATTTTTACAACTATTCAAACAATAAAACAGCTCCTTTTTTTACGTCTAAATAGCTAAAGCTTTATTAAAACCCAATACAGGTAAGGGTTTTAACTAAAACTTATTATTATGTCCAACAGGTTTTCCGATATATTATTTCAATTAATTCAAACCCTAGAGAAATCAGAAAAAAGGCATTTTAAGCTGTATATTAAAAGAAGTTCGGCAAAAGAAGATTTAAAAATTGTTCAGCTTTTTGATGCACTCGATAAGATGAAGGATTACGATGAACACCTTCTATTAAAAAAACTGAAAGAAATTACCAAACCACAACTGGCCAATTTAAAAAATCATTTATACAAAGAAGTGTTAGCCAGCCTGCGATTATTGAAAACAACTGAAAATGTAGACTTGCAGCTGAGTGAACAATTAGATAATGCAAGATTATTATATAACAAAGGACTTAAACATCAAAGCTTAAGAATTTTAGAAAGAGCCAAAGAACTTGCTAAAGCCAATCAGAAATATAATTTTTTGGTTCAGGCATTATCACTTGAAAAAAAAATAGAAACCTTACATATTACAAGAAGTTCGGTAGAAAAAACAGAAGTAATGACGCAGGAAGCTTCTTGGATAAGCGAACACATTAATAGAGTTACGCGACTTTCAAACTTAGCTTTGTTATTATATAGATGGTATGTTATTAACGGTCATGCAAGAAACGAAACCGACGAATTTGCGATTCGAGAATATTTTAAAAAGCAAATACCCAATGATGTACACGAGGTAAAAGTTTTTTATGAAAAATTATATTTATATCAATGCTATTGTTGGTATGCTTTTATACGACAAGATTTTTTAATGTATTATAGATATAGTAAAAAATGGATTGATTTATTTGATGAAGAACCTCAAATGATATCGGTTGAAACGGGCCATTATGTAAAAGGAATGCATAATTTATTAAATGCACATTTTGATTTAAGAAATTTTAATCGGTTTCAAAAAGATTTAAGCAAATTCGAAAAATTTGCCAATACGCCTATTGCATTGCAGCACGACAATTTTCGCTCACACACATCCATATATATTATTGCTGCAAAAATTAATCAGCACTTAATGCAAGGTACATTTAAGGTTGGTGCAAGTTTAATTCCAGCGTTTGAAACTGTATTACAAGAAAACGCTTTGTATATCGATAGGCATAGAATTTTAGTATTCAATTACAAATTTGCCTCTCTTCATTTTGGCAATGAAAATTTTAATGAATCGATAGATTATTTACAAAAGATAATTAACGGACCTTTAGATCTACGAGTTGATTTACAAAGCTATGCTCGATTACTTCATTTAATGGCTCATTATGAATTGGGCAATTACGATATTTTGGAATCTCTTATAAAATCCGTGTATCGGTTTATGGCCAAAATGAAAAACCTCACCGTTGTTGAACAAGAAATGTTTAAGTTTATTCGCAACTCTTTTGGCGTTTCTCCAAAACTATTAAAGCCCGAATTAGAAAAGTTTTTAACTAAAATAAAGCATCTTGAAAAAAACCGGTTTGAAACAAGGGCGTTTGCTTATTTAGATATAATTTCTTGGGTTGAAAGCAAAGTATATAACAAACCAATGAGCGAAATTATTTATAATAAATACCTTCAAAGCAAGAGAAGCCATCAATAAAACAGGTATGAAAAAAATATTATTTTTCTTCATTATTTCTTATTCTGTTCTTTCTTGTAAACAACAGTATAAAAACCCACATATAATAATAGAAACCACTTTTGGTAATATTGAAATAGAATTATATCAAAATAAAGCACCAAAAACCGTTTCTTCTTTTTTGTCTTATATCGATTCCGGCTATTTTGATCATTGTAGTTTTTACAGAGTATTAAATGATGATAATCAACCAAGCAATGCACCAAAAACCGAATTAATTCAAGGCGGTATTTGGAGAACAAAAAACAAACTGGCAAAGAGATTAAAAGGAATTGAACACGAAAGCACTAAGCAAACAGGAATATTGCATAAAAACGGAACCATTTCTTTAGCAAGATTAGCACCAGGCACCGCTACTACAGAATTTTTTATTTGTGTAGGAGATCAGTCGGGCTTAGATTATGGTGGAGAAAATGTAGAAGACCACCAAGGCTATGCTGCATTTGGGCGTGTAGTTAAAGGAATGGAAGTAGTAAAGAAAATTTATACGCAAAATGATGATGGACAATATTTCGATCCGCCAATTATTATTATTAATATAGAAAGAGAATAATTATTTCTTTCGTAAATATTTGGTTAATATAACAATTGTTTGTCCTTCTATTTTGCCTTCAATTTGTTCTGTATTATCTTTTACCAATTTAATATTTCTTACAACGGTTCCCAATTTTGCATTAATGGTAGAACCTTTAACATCCAAAGATTTGGTAAGCACAACCATATCGCCATCTTGCAATAATGCACCGTAAGCGTCTTTATGCAAATCAACAGAAGCAAAATTTTCATGATCTCCGGTTTCTTTTGCCCATGCAATATTTTCTTCATCGAGATACATCATATCAATTTTTTCCGAAGCCCATGTTTCGTTTCTAAACCGGTTAAGCATTCGCCAACTAACCACTTGCACAGGAACAACTTCGCTCCACATACTTTCGTTTAAACATTGCCAATGTGCACTATCCAATTCTTCTTTTTTATCTAATTGAGCTTTACATTTTTCGCAGATATAAATACTATCATATACATTTTTGCTAGAATGTGGTGGAACTTCATAAACACTTAAATTTTCTGTTGAAGAACACAACTCACATTTGTTACCACTTCTTTCTAATAATAACTTTTCTATGCTCATGGTTAATTTTTGAGGCGGCGAATGTAAGTAAATTTATTTGAGGAGAAGAAAGGATAAAAATGTTGTTTAATTGAATAAAAGTACAAGCGTGCAACACGGCAATAGATTGAATAAAATATTTTTTACGAGAACAGAAAATAGTTGTGAATAAAAAGAGATGCCAAAATAAATTAGGTATGACGCTGCAAACTTTAACTTGCACCCATGCAGGAGTATTTAAAAGGATTAAACGAACCGCAGAAAGAAGCGGTATTGCACATGAACGGACCATTAATGATTGTGGCCGGAGCAGGAAGCGGCAAAACAAAAGTGTTAACTACACGCATTGCTCATTTAATGGCAAACGGTGTGGATGCTTTTAATATTCTGGCGCTCACTTTTACCAATAAGGCTGCGGCAGAAATGAAAGAACGTATTGAAAAAATATTAGGTAATAATGAAGCCCGAAATTTATATATCGGCACTTTTCACAGTGTATTTGCAAGAATATTAAGAGCCGAAGCCAACAAAATAGGGTATCCGAATAATTTTACAATTTATGATACCGACGACAGCCGATCTGTTATTAAAACAGTAATTAATGAGCTAAATCTCGATGATAAACATTATAAACCCAATGTAGTGCATAACAGAATTTCGTCTGCTAAAAATGCATTAATGGGTCCGGGCGAATATGCAACAGATTATTATATTCAGCAGGAAGATATGCGAGCCAACAGACCTGCTATTGCTCAAATTTATCAGCATTATACGGCAAGGTGTTTTAAAAATGGGGCAATGGATTTTGACGATTTGTTGTTGAAGATGTATGAGTTATTAAAAACAAATAACGAAGCATTATCAAAATACCAACGCAAGTTTCAATATATTTTAATTGATGAATATCAAGATACCAATCCGGTTCAATATCAAATCACCAAACTCTTGGGTGCAATGCACGAAAATGTTTGTGTAGTTGGTGATGATGCTCAAAGTATTTATAGTTTTCGCGGCGCAACTATTGAAAACATTTTACAATTTCAGAAAGATTATGATGATGTGAAAGTGATAAAATTGGAACAAAATTATAGAAGCAGCCAGAGTATTTTGGAAGTAGCGAATCAGGTAATTAAAAACAATAAAGGACAAATTCCTAAAAATCTTTGGACGGAAAATGAAATTGGAGAAAAAATAAAATTAGTGCGAACAATGACCGATAATGAAGAAGGGAAATTTGTTGCCGATACCATTCAGGAACAAAAACTCCGGAATCATTACTATAATAAAGAGTTTGCTATTTTATATCGTACCAATGCACAAAGCCGTTCGTTTGAAGAAGCTTTGCGGCGAATGGGAATTGTTTATAAAATTTATGGAGGCATTAGTTTTTATCAGCGAAAAGAAATAAAAGATTTTTTAGCTTATTTAAGGGTTATTGTAAATACAAGTGATGAAGAAGCATTAAAACGTATAATTAATTATCCTGCCCGCGGAATTGGTAAAACAACTATAGAAAAGATGGTCATTTTTGCTAATGAACAAAATATATCAATGTATGAAGTTGCAGAGCGTGCAGCATATTTTGGTTTTAAAGCAGGCACGTTAGAAGCTATTCAGAACTTTGTTACTATGGTGAAATACTTTCAAAGTATGTTGGAAAAAAACAACGCTTATGATGTGTCTATACAAGTGGGAAAGCATACCAACTTGGTGAAAGAGTTGTTCAACGATAAAACAACAGAAGGTCTTGCTAAATATGAAAATATTCAGGAATTATTAAACTCTATTAAAGAATGGACGGAAAGTCCTGATACAGAAGACGGTGAAGTAATTGGCACCAAAAGCTTGGGAAGTTATTTGCAACAAATTACATTATTAACCGATGCAGATAACGATAAAGACGATGCCGATTCTGTAAAATTAATGACGATACATGCGGCAAAAGGATTAGAATTTAGTTGTGTATTTGTTGGTGGTGTGGAAGAAACATTATTTCCCAATGCGATGGCTATTAACACTCGCGAAGAATTAGAAGAAGAAAGAAGGTTGTTTTATGTTGCGGTAACAAGAGCCAAACAAAAATTGTGGCTCACTTATGCCAATGCACGTTATCGGTTTGGTCAGTTGGTGCAAAATGAACCAAGCAGGTTTTTAAATGAAATGCCCGAAATGTTTTTAGATAAATCGTATGCGGGCGGCGGTGTTAAAAACGCTTTTGAAAGAATGAATCGCGGAGGATATAACGAATATAATGATGTGATGCAGACCGAAAAAAGATATGGACCAACACCGAAAAGAGGAACAAATAGCAATCAGCAGCCATCATCAAGCGAAAAAAAATCTTCTTATTTGCCGGTAGTTAATAAGTTGCAACAAACCGTAAATCATATCCCTTCGAAAGATTTTGAAGCAAGTGATACAAGTAATTTACAAGAAGGACAAAAAATAGAACACCAGAAGTTTGGGTTTGGCGAAGTAATTAAAATTGAAGGTTCGGCACATAATCCTATTGCAATAATAAAGTTTGATAAAAATGGTGAAAAGAAAATAATGCTGAATTATGCAAAGCTGCGGATTGTATAAAAAAGAATGTTCAGGTCTTTTGCTTTACTCATTGAGTTTGTCTATCACTAATAGAAAATAAGAATTATTTTCTATTACGAAAATGCCCACCTTTATAACACAGTAACAATTCAGTCAATAGCATACCTGTACTTCCTTGCTTAAATAGCAAGTGCGTTTCAACCAATAGTTTAACCTCTTACAACACAAAAAGCGATTTTCTTTTTCGATAAACGAAAAATAGTTTCCAATTTACTTTCATCAATCTTCTACTGATAATGATTTTTGTAATTTTGATGGACGAAAAATTAGTGTATGATTAAAACAGGAAATAGTATCATTTCAATATATACAGAAATGACGCCCAATCCGGATACCATGAAATTTGTGGCAAATAAATTATTGTATCCCGGTAAAAGTTTAGATGTACAAGACGAAAGTTTTGCTATAGCATCGCCATTGGCAAAAGAATTATTTAGTTTTCCTTTTATTAAAAGCGTATTCATTGCCAGCAATTTTGTTACACTTACTAAAACAAGCGATTTAGAAGATTGGCAAGATGTTATTCCAACTATTAAACAGTTTTTAAAAGAATATTTAGAAAATGGCGGTATTGTTGTAAATGAAGAAGAAGTTATTAAATTGAAGCAACAGGCAAGCAATACAGTTTCGGCAGATGACGATGATGTTGTTAAACGAGTAAAAGAATTATTAGAAAATTATGTAAAACCCGCTGTTGAAATGGATGGAGGAGCTATTCAATTTAAAAGCTATGACAATGGCGTGGTTAATTTAATGTTGCAAGGTAGTTGTAGCGGATGCCCATCGTCAATGATTACATTAAAAGCCGGAATTGAAGGAATGATGAAAAGAATGATTCCGGAAGTAAAAGAAGTAGTTGCAGAAGCAGAATAAGGATTGGTTTTAAAAATAGTAGTTGTAAAAAGTCTTGCAGTAAATACACTGTGAGGCTTTTGTATTTCATACAAAAACTTCAATCGAAAAACGATTAGTTTGATTTAATATAAGTGCTTAGAAATATGAATAATATACTAATAAAAATAATTTTTATTGCCGATACTGTTTCCACTAAAGGAACAGCATATACAATTGGATATTATGTTGGAGCGTGGTTGCCTTTTTTAATACTTGCAGCCGTTGTAACAACTATTATAATAAAAAAGAAAAAAAGTTGAGCAGCATCTGAGAGTTGTACAGAATTGCAATACCACTCAACTTTAATTCTTAAAAAAATTTTCAAACCACCAAAGCATGCCCTTGATATTGGTTTATAATAAAGTTGCTTCGCTGGAAATAGCTAAATTTAATATTTGACTGATGGGGCAATTTTTTTCTGCATCAGCAACACAAGCATCAAAAATTTCTTTACTTACTCCAGGCACCTTTGCTGTAACAATTAAATGAGACTTAGTAAGAGCACCATTTTCAAAAGTAATATCACATTTGGTTTCTAATGTTTCAGGCGTAAAACCTGCAGCCCCTAAAACAAAGCTCAATTTCATGGTAAAACATCCTGCATGAGCTGCTGCAATTAGCTCTTCCGGATTGCTGCCAATACCGTTTTCGAAGCGAGAGCTAAAAGAGTATTGCGTTTTGTTTAACACGGTACTTTGGGTGGTAAGATGGCCATTACCTTCTTTACCTGAGCCGTTCCATACGGCTGTTGCATTACGTATCATAATATATTAATTTTAAAGTAAGGCAAGATAAACAAATGAGCCGTTATCTTTGATTCAATTTATAAATTTCGTATTTCCTTAGTATGATACATATATGGCAGCAATTTTTAGTTAATATTCAGCAAACAACATGGATGGAGTTTATTGCTGTTTTTGCAGGTATTGGGAGTGTTTGGTTTAGTAAAAAAGAAAATATTTTAGTTTACCCTATTGGTTTAATTAATACAATTATATATATATACATAAGTATTTCCGGTAGGTTGTTTGGAGAAGCAAGTGTAAATTTATATTATACGGTAATGAGTGTTTATGGTTGGTTTTTATGGACGAAAAAAGATACCGTAAAACACGAAACAATTTTACATATCACTTATAGTAGCAGGAAGGAATGGATGCAGCAAATTATATTTTTTATTGTTTTTTACGGCATAATTTACTTTTCATTAGTGTGGTTAAAAAATAATTTTGCTCCGGGTGCCATTCCCTGGGCAGATGCTTTTGCCAGCTCAACCGCTTATACAGGAATGTGGCTAATGGCAAAGAAAAAAATTGAAAGTTGGTATTGGTGGATTGCTACCAACATGGCAAGTATTCCGTTATATTTTATAAAAGGATATGCTTTTACAAGTATTCAATTTTTAATATTATTAATTTTAGCTTTTGCCGGGCTAATTGAATG
>JAKAJX010000221.1 GCA_021824855.1 Bacteroidota bacterium
TCAACCAATTAAATCAGTTGACTTTTTTAAACTATTACTTTCCGAAATTAGTTATTCAATTTTTGCATTGGATTGGTTACACTTCCTCTATTTCTTCTATTAAAGTTGCCCAACTTAAATAACTGAAATTTTGTTGGCTCTTCAAACTTTGGCCAATAATTATTTTCGGTATTAATATCAGCAGTTTCTTTTAATGGGTCTAACTGAAAACTAATCACTTTTTTACGTGTTAAAAATACTTTGGTTACTTTATTTTCATTCTTTCGCCAAATTTGTGCAGGTATTCTTTCTATTTCAGAACTGCCATCTTCAAATTTAAATTCAATAATTATTGGCATTACCAATCCGCCTTTATTGCTAAAAGTTATTTCGTATAAATTTACATCTTTATACTTTTCTTTTTCCTCTGCAGTTAAAGGCTCAGAAGGCATTGCAAATGATGGAGCTGCAACTTTGATAGAAGAATCGTATTTAATTATTCCTCGATCGTATTTCCAATAAAAATCATGTAAAGCAGTATCGGCATCTGTTAGGAAAACAATTTTATTATCTTGTCTATTTCTAATTTTCGAAATATCATCAAACACAGGAATCATTGGCTTATCCAAACTTTTTGTAGCCGAATTCATTTTAGATGAGAATGCAGTAGAATCGAATACAGCATGTTTTACAGTATCAATTGCAATATCTACCGGTTCAATGCCATAAAACCAACCTCTCCAAAACCAATCTAAATCTTCGGCACTTGCATCTTCCATAGTACGAAATAAATCGGCGGGTGTTGGATGTTTAAATGCCCAACGGCGTGCATATTCACGAAAAGCATAATCGAATAGATCTCTGCCCATAATTGTTTCTCGCAAAATATTTAAAGCAGTTGCAGGTTTTGTATACGCATTAGGACCAAAGTTTACAATATTTTCACTGTTGGTCATAATAGGTTCTAATTGATCTTTTGGCAATTTCATATAATCTACAATTGCCCATGCTGCACCTTTTCGAGAAGGAAATTTATTGTCATATAATTCTTCAGTTAAATATTCAACAAAACTATTTAATCCTTCATCCATCCATGTCCATTGTCTTTCATCACTATTAACAATCATAGGAAAAAAGTTATGTCCCACCTCATGTATAATTACTCCCAACATTCCATTTTTTACAGCTTCGCTATAGGTTCCGTCTTTTTCTGTTCTTCCGAAATTGAAACAAATCATTGGATATTCCATTCCATTACTTGCTTCAATACTTTGTGCTACAGGATAAGGATATGGAATTGAAAATTTTGAATACGATTTAATAGTATGTGCTACTACTTTGGAAGAAAACTTTCTATACAACCCATACGCTTCTTTTCCATAAGCACTCATACACATTACTTTTTTTCCTTCAACATTTGCTGCTAATGCATCCCAACTAAATTTACGAGAAGATGCCCATGCAAAATCTCTTACATTTTCTGCTTTAAATACCCATGTTTTTTTGGCCGAACTCTTTGCTAATTCTGCTTTTTCAGCTTCTTGCAAGGTTACTATTTCTATGGGTTCTTTAGAGGTTTGTGCTTTTTGCCAACGACCTAATTGAGTGGTATTTAATACTTGCTGATAGTTTTGACATTGCCCTGTTGCCATTACAACATGATCTGCAGGCACTGTCATGCTAACATTAAAATTTCCAAAAGTTAAAGCAAATTCGCCACGACCGGTAAATTGATGATTTTGCCATCCTTGAAAATCGCTGTACACACATAACCTGGGGTACCATTGTGTAATGGTAAATAAATAATTACCATCATCCGGAAAATATTCGTAACCACCGCGGCCACCCATTTTCATTCTATCGGAAATTTTATAATTCCATTCCACATTAAATACAAACTTTTGACCGGGTTTTAATACAACCGGTAATTCAACACGCATCATTGTTTTATTAATGGTATATGGTAAAGGTTTGCCTGTTGCATCGGTTAGTTTAGTAATTTTATCGCCATACCCATTATCTACTTTTTCGTTATCTAATCTATCAAGCATCATTGTTGACACTCGATTATTTAGCGTTGAATTATCTTGATAATTTGCATTATTAATTGTGCTATGTTCGTTTTCATCTAATTGCAACCAAATGTAGGTTAGTACATCCGGCGAATTATTGAAATAGGTAATTGTTTCGCTACCGTTAAGTTGTAATTTTTTTTCATCCAATTCTGCTTTAATTACATAATCGGCCCTTTGCTGCCAATATTTTGGTCCTGGTGCTCCACTTGCTGTTCTATATTCGTTGGGTGTAGGAAGAATGGTACCCAACTGTTCAAACTTATTACCATGATTTGATGTAGGATTGTTTTTAATATCCTGTGCATAAATAGCAGAAACCATCACTGCTAATAGTAGTACAAGTAATCTTCTCATCGGTGTTGTATTTTTAAAAGGTTTATTAATTAAACAATATTTTTCTAAGGCTTTAAAATATAGATGTTTGTTTTATTGCTATAAAAAATTTACTTTCTACAAAAGGCTATTGTACCAATATTTTTACCAAGGAATTCGTTCAGCAGCCATTTCAATAGCCAATGCAAAAATGCCACTACTTACAAATAATAAATACTCTCTTCTATTTATTTTAAAAATATTGATTGCAGCAAATGTTATACACAATATTCCTATTACAAAACAAATTTGACCCGCTTCGATACCTATATTGGCAGATAATAATTTAATAATTACACCATCGCCATTGCCAATTAAACTTTTTAAATCGTTACTAAAACCCAATCCATGAATTAATCCAAAAATTAAAGCAAAAAAGTAAATTAACGGAAATTTCGATTTAAATGTAAACTTCTTTACAAAAAAATTGCTTAGTGCCGTTATTGCAATAGTTACTGGAATTAAAAACTCAATCCATCCTTTCGCTAAATGCACCACATTAAAAACAACCAATGCCAATGTAGTAGTATGCCCAATGGTAAATGCTGTAATTAAAACTATTAATTTTTTCCAATCGGCAAATTGATATCGTAAACTCAATGCTACAATAAATAGAATATGATCTAATGCAGTCCAATTTACAATATGCGCAAATCCAATGTCAAAATAAATCTTAATAGCATCCATGTGTTATAGTTGAAAATAATTACAGACATTTAGGTCGTCAAAAAAAAGATGGTCAATGGCAAATAGTTTATTTCAATGGTTAATAGTATCTGTATTTTCCTTAATTCACCCACTGTATATTTCCATAATTGATATTAACCATAACGCTAAAGATAAGGAACTGGAAATAAGTGTAAGAATTTTTACAGACGATTTTGAGAATACACTCAGAAAATATAGCACTGCAAAAGTTGATCTTACACACCCTGCAGATAAAGCTGGTACCGAAAAATTAGTGCGAACTTATTTATTAAACCATTTATCCATTAAGGTTGATAATAAAATAATGCCCTTACATTTTATTGGTTTTGAACAACAACAAGAAAGTACATGGAGTTATTTTGAAATACCTGCTATTACTTCTTTAAAAAAAATAGAAATAACTACTTCTATTTTATACGATTATCAGGAAAAACAAATTAATATTATTCATGCAAAAGTAAATGATAATGAAAAGAGTTATAGGTTAGATAATCCTAAAAATTATGCTGCGTTTAACTGGTAGCAATAGCACAAACCGTACTTAAAATAGTGCTAAAAAAAATTACCATAATTACATTATTAGTTTAGTTTACTTGTATTAAAACATAATGTGTTAATTCCTTTTCTCTGGTTTTAGGATTTAGAAAAGGCAATGTTAAACCCGTTACGCCAAAGCTGTTTATTTGAGTAATAATCTTACTTTTTGGAAATAGCTGTTGAATATGATAGGAACTATCTTTTCTAGCAATTACTATTTCGCCGGATTGGAGATATTGTGAAGATTGAATTGGATATATATGCTGCGTGTAAAAGGCCAATGAATGACCTACATTTTCGCTAAGCATTACCACTTTATTTTTATCTATTTTGTTTTGATTTATATAATTTGCAAACGCATATCCTTTTTGGTATAACAATAGTTTGGGATAAAAAGCGGTATTGATAAGTATATTTATGCCAATGATAGTAAATATACTTATCGAAAGAATTGTTGGTAATAATTTAATTGCACTAAAATAAAGTACAAATAAAATAATTAGTCC
>JAKAJX010000152.1 GCA_021824855.1 Bacteroidota bacterium
CCTTAAAAGTTTCGAGAGCGATTATAAAGTTTTAATACTATGGATGCCGGAATATTTAGGTAAAGAAGGAAATAAATTATTAAAACTTATTGAAGAGCCTCCACCAAATACTTTATTTATTTTAGTTGCAGAAAATGAAGAACAAATTTTACCTACCATATTAAGCAGATGCCAATTAATAAAAGTTCCTTCTCTTGAAAATAACGATATAGAAAATGCTTTACTAACGAGAGCCAATGCCAATGCTGCAATAGCTCATCAAATTGCTGCTATTTGCGAAGGCAATTATCGCGAAGCCCTGCAATTATTACAACACAGCGAAGAAGATTGGCAAAATTTATTAAGAGAATGGCTCAATGCAACAATTAAAGGTGGACCAGTTGCCCAAATTAAATTTACAGAAGATGCCGGTAAATTGGGAAGAGAAAAACAAAAACAATTTTTACGCTACTTTAATCACTTATTACAACAAAGTATTCGCATAAAAATACTTGGAGCAGAAAATATTGTTATTGCCGATAAGGAAAAAGATTTTGCACAACGCTTAAATAAAATTGCATCGGTAAGTCAACAACAAGCTATTGTGGAAGAAATTGATAAAGCCACTTACTATATTGAACGCAATGCCAATGCAAAAATGTTATTTCAGGCACTTACCATTAAACTGCAGCACATTATTCAAAATAAGGAACAAATGGTATTATAGCAGCAAAAAAATTAAAGTTAATCTCAAGCATATTATCCTCTTTTACTACTGCCAATTACTATGTTTACAATATTATACAACTTCTATTTTCCGCCAGATTGGTAGCAATTTTATGTACACTTACCAAGCCTACAGTTAATTTCCTTATTTTTGAATTTTACCAAAATGGATAAGAAGGATACTATTTCAATCATATTTATCCTAACTTAACCAATTAAATTACAAATCTTAAATTATACCTATAAATGGCTTGTGGATCTTGCGGAACAGGAAAACCAAATGGTTGTAATAGCAATGGCGGATGCTCTACCGGCGGATGTAACCGATTGAATGTACACGATTGGTTATGCAATCTTCCTATGACTGATGTAGAAAATTCTTGTAAAATTATTGAAGTAAGTTTTAAAAATGGAAGCAGAAAAGATTATTACCGAAATACTACCCTACAATATTTAGAAAAAGGAGATTATGTTACTATTGAAGGTGTTGGAGGTTTTGATGTAGGAGAAGTTTCGCTAACGGGTGAATTAGTTCGTTTACAACTTAAGAAAAAAGGAATTGACGAATGGAACCCCGACATGAAAAAAATTTTACGCAAGAGTACCGATAGAGATATTGAAACTTTTAAATTTAATAAATCACGCGAAGCAAAAGTGCAAGCTCGAAGCAGAGAACTTGCTATTGTATTGAATTTACAAATGAAGTTGAGTGAAGTAGAAATTCAGGCAGATGGCAAAAAAGCAACATTTTTTTATACTGCTGATGATAGAGTTGATTTTAGAGAATTGATTAAACAATATGCCGGCGAATTTAAATTAAAAGTAGAAATGAGGCAGATTGGGATTAGGCAAGAAGCTGCAAAAGTTGGTGGTATTGGAAGTTGTGGAAGAGAATTATGTTGCAGCACTTGGCTAAGCGATTTTAAAAGTGTGAATACTACTGCTGCACGTTATCAAAACCTATCTATTAATCAAACTAAATTAAGTGGTCAATGTGGCCGATTAAAATGTTGCTTAAATTTTGAATTAGATACTTATTTAGATGCACTACAACATTTTCCGGATAATGCCGAATTACTTGAAATAACAAAAGGCAGAGCCTCATTAATTAAGAAAGATATTTTTAAAAACCTGATGTGGTATATGTTGGAAGGAGGCAATAAACATTATCCATTAACTATTCAACGTGTAAAAGAAATTTTACGATTAAATGCACAAGGAATAAAACCCGATGAGTTAGAAGCTGTAGATGTAACCAGCAATAAACCAAAAGAAGTTGAACATCAATTTGTAGATGTGGTAGGACATATTAGTTTAAAGAGTTTAGAGAGAAATGATAAACGCAGAAAAGAACAACAAACTATCAATAAAAATCAGTTTCAAGAACAAAAACCCAAACAACAAGATAATAGAAATAAAAACAGAAATTTTAAAGATAAACCATACCCTAACCAACGACCCGGTTCTTTACCTAATAAATAATATTCAATACATTCTATGAATTCCGTCATATTATAAGCAATTAAATAAATATATTTTTGCACAATACTATTATTACAGAATTCAACTTTTATTGAATGGAATCATCCAATACAACTGAAGTAAAAGATTTAGGCTCTCTATTATTAGATGTAGGTATTATGCTATTAAGCTCGGGCGCCAGTTGCAGCAGAATTAGATTAACCATTACCAGAATTGCTTCAGCTTTTAATTATCATTGCTATACCACTATTGGTCCAAAATCTGTTTCACTTACATTAAATCAAGATGATGACAACTCTTTATTTAATGGCATGCGAAGCATTAATCAGCAAGGAGTTAATTTAAAATTAATTTCAGGAATCAGCAGATTAAGTTGGGATGTTGTAATTAAAAATTTATCCATTCCGGAAATTAAAAACGAACTAAACAGGCTATCTGCATTACCCCATTATCCCCGATTAATTATTTTATTTTTAGTAAGTTTATCCGGTGCATCTTTTTGCTACTTATTTGGTGGCAATGCCATAGAAATGCTGATTACTTTTGGAGCAACATTTATAGGATTATTTGTTAGACAAGAGGCTATTAAAAAAAAATTCAACCAATATTTTTGTGTTTATTTCGGTGCATTGGCTGCCTCACTTTTTGCAGGTGCTTTTATTAAAGCCGGTTTACCAATTGATTTAGAACATGCATTTGCAACCTGTGTATTATTTTTAATTCCAGGCGTTCCGCTAATAAATTCTTTTACCGATTTAATTGATGGAAATATTCAAAATGGAATGGTAAGAGGTATTAATGGTTTAATGATTGCATTTTCAATTGCATTAGGATTAGTAACTGCTATGCACATTTATAATTTTAAATAATGAACGAGCTAATTTTATTTGAAAAGTTTTTTTGGTTTGGCTTTGCCGCCTTAGGGTTTGGAATATTATTTAATGCTCCTCCCCGAACGCTGTTTGCCATTTGGCTTGGTGGGGCAATTGGTGGCATACTAAAAATTATTTTATTGTATTACAATAAAGATGCTATTGTATTGGCTTCTTTTACCGGAGCTATTGCCGTAGGAATTATAAGCATACCAATTGCACATTATAGGCATGTACCTCCAATGATATTTGCCATACCATCTGTAATACCTTTAATACCCGGTGTTTTTGCTTATAGAACAACTTTAGGGTTTATTAAATTAACAGGTGCAATAGGAGCAGATTATAATACCATATTAGCCGAAACTATGAACAACGGACTTAAAACATTATTCATTCTTATGTCGCTGGCTGTTGGCGTTGCTATTCCTATGCACGTTATGCGAAAAGAATCGGCAAAAAATATACGATTGATAAAGAAATAGTGCTACAACTTTTCCATTTGTTCATTTACGAATTCCATTAATGTTTTAATATACTCAGGAGAAAAATCAAATTTTAATCCGGCTGCTGCATATAATTCGGGTAAAGTTTTGGTGCCACCTAAACTTAATGCTTGTACATAATTTTCTAATGCCTGCGATGGATTGTTAATGTATTGCATCCATAAACCAATTGCACCTAATTGTGCAATACCATATTCAATATAATAAAAAGGCACTTCAAATAAATGCAATTGACGTTGCCAAGATATTTTTCTGTATGCTTCTAATCCGCTAACATCAATAGCATTTGTAGAAAATTCATTAATAATTTCAAGCCATTTGTTGGTTCTTTCATCAACAGTATGTGTTGGATTTTCGTATACCCAATGCTGAAATTTATCAATTATTGCAATCCATGGAAAAATGGTAATGGTTCTTTCAAGCTGATGTTCTTTAGCACGTTTCAGATCGGCTTCATTATCAAAAAAACTATTCCAATGATTCATAGAAAATAACTCCATACTCATACTTGCTACTTCTGCAATTTCCATTGGATATTCTTTAAAAGCACTTAATTCTAAATTATGCGATAAAAAAGAATGAATAGCATGGCCGCCTTCATGAACCA
>JAKAJX010000262.1 GCA_021824855.1 Bacteroidota bacterium
GTAAATACAGTTGATATAGTTATACAACCAATTAAAAATATCCGTTTAAACGTATTACTCATATTGTGTAATTACAAGTTTTCAATATCGTATTCTTTTAGTTTTCTATACAAAGTTCTTTCGCTAATGCCCAAATCGGCTGAGGCATCTTTTCGTTTGCCTTTGTGTTTTTTCAATGCTTTAATAATAAGCTCTTTTTCTTTATCCATAATGTTTAAAGATTCTTCCACTTCTTCGTGATGTTGAATATCGTCATTTAAAAAAACAGATTGATTATTATTGCCCGATTGAATAAATGAAGTTTGCGGATTAGTGGTGGGTTGAATAATAGCCGGTGTTGGAAAATCGTTGCCGGATTTTATTGGATGAAAATCATTTAACAGCGATTCATTAGCATAGTTAACTGCATGCGATGCTAAAGATGGATTTTGAACTATTTCTACAAACATTTTTTTAAGTTCGGTTACATCTTTTTTCATATCGAAAAAAAGTTTGTATAATATTTCTCTTTCGTTCGAAAAATCTCCTTGTAAAGGTTGTGTATGAGCCAATACAGGCATTCTGTTGAAATTTTTTTCGGGAAGAAACTTTTTTAAATCGCCGGAAGATAAAATGGGCTGAGCACTTAAAACTGAAATCTGTTCGGCTAAATTTTTTAATTCTCTAACATTACCCGGAAATGGGTAGTTTAGTAAAATATTTTTGGCATCTTCATCTAACTGAATGGGCGTAGTTTTATAACGTTCCGAAAAATCAACTACAAATTTTCTAAATAACAAATTAATATCTTCCTTTCTATCTCTTAACGAAGGAACTCGTATAGGTACGGTATTTAACCGGTAGTATAAATCTTGACGAAATTTACCTTTTTCGGTAAACTCTAATAATTCTCTATTAGTAGCTGCAATTACGCGTACGTCGGTTTTTTGTACTTTCGAAGAACCTACTCTAATAAATTCGCCTGTTTCTAAAACGCGTAACAATCTTGCTTGAGTGCCCATGGGCATTTCGCCAATTTCGTCTAAAAAAATGGTGCCTCCACTTACGGTTTCAAAATATCCTTTGCGGCTATCTACTGCTCCGGTAAAAGAGCCTTTTTCGTGGCCAAATAATTCCGAATCTATGGTTCCTTCGGGAATAGCTCCGCAGTTAACAGCAATAAAG
This sequence comes from Bacteroidota bacterium, assembly GCA_021824855.1. GTDB lineage: Bacteria > Bacteroidota > Bacteroidia > Chitinophagales > Chitinophagaceae > JAKAJX01. The sequence goes on from JAKAJX010000262.1 coordinate 1,165, forward strand.
GGATTGTGTTTTCTGGGCGATAATGCATGAATAATTTGAGAGAAAACTTCTTTACCTACGCCACTTTCTCCAACAATTAATACAGTTAAATCGGTTGAAGCTACTTGTACTGCTGTATCTAAAGCATGATTTAATACAGGCGAATTACCAATAATGCTAAACCTATTTTTAATACTTTGTAAATCCATAATTATAAATTATTTCCGAAACGGTATCGGTAATAGTTGCTGATTATTTATTGTTATTTATTATTTCAACTATGTTGCCTAAAAGTGTTGCTTGGGTGCAATTAGTTACTTTTACAAAGGCATAATCTCCTTTATTAAGTGAGTAGTTTTCTTTTGGAAAAACAATTACTTTATTTTGAGAGTTTCGGCCCATCCAATGCTCATCACTTTTTTTGCTACTGCCTTCAATTAAAACTTTAAAAGTTTTATCAATATCTTTTTCATTACTTTCTTTCGAAAGTTTTCCTTGTAAATCAACAATTTCTTGCAGTCTTCTTTTTTTAACATCAATCAAAACATCATCTTTATATCTTCTTTCGGCTAAAGTTCCGGGTCTTTCACTGTAAAAAAACATATAGCTCATATCATATTTAGCATACTGCATGATTTGTAATGTTTGCTGATGATCTTCTTCTGTTTCTGTACAAAAGCCGGCAATAATATCTGAGCTGATACCGCAATCGGGTAAAATTTCTTTAATTCTATCAACTTTGGCTAAATACCATTCTCGGGTATATGTTCTGTTCATTAATTGTAAAATTCTTGTGCTGCCACTTTGAACAGGGAGATGAATGTATTTGCAAATGTTTTCGTATTTGGACATTGTATATAACACATCGTCCGTAATATCTTTTGGGTGAGAAGTGCTGAAACGAACGCGTAAGGTATTAGATATTAAAGCAGTTTTTTCTAGCAGTTTGGCAAATGTTACTATTTCTTTAGAAGATTCGTTAAACCAATAATAACTATCTACATTTTGTCCTAAAAGCGTAATTTCTTTAAATCCTCTAGTATATAAATCTGTAACTTCTGCCATGATAGAATAGGGGTCTCTACTTCTTTCTCTTCCGCGTGTAAAAGGAACCACACAAAAGCTGCACATATTATTGCATCCACGCATAATTGAAACAAATGCAGTAATGCCATTGCTATCTAATCTAACGGGAGCAATATCGGCATAGGTTTCATCTCGACTTAATAAAACATTTACAGCTTTTTGTCCGGTTTCTGCTTCTTCAATTAAGGCAGGTAAACTTCTATAGGCATCGGGACCCACCACTATATCTACTAATTTTTCTTCTTCTAACAATTTTGTTTTTAATCTTTCGGCCATGCAGCCTAACACTCCAATTAAGAACCCTGGTTTTTGTTCTTTAATTTTTTTAAATTCTGTTAATCGTTTTCTAACAGTTTGTTCGGCTTTTTCTCTTATGGAGCAAGTGTTTAAAAAAATTAAATCTGCTTCTTCAAAATTTTTAGTGGCTCCAAATCCTTTTTCATTTAAAATAGAGGCTACAATTTCGCTATCGCTAAAATTCATTTGGCATCCATAACTTTCTATATAAAACTTTTTTTTATACTTATTAGGATCTTGAGCAAATGGAGCAAATGCTTCTCCTTGTCTATTTTCATCATGTATTTTCGGTTGTATATCCAGCATTTTATGTATTTACTTTTTTTTCGAATAGCAAAAGTAATGAAAAGCTTTGTTTGTATGTCAGTTTGGCAGCATTATTGTAAACAATTAACCATTTCTATAATTACTTTTGCAACTTCAAATATTAAAAAATGAAAAGGTATTTTATTGGAATTGTTTTTTTATTTTTTTCTCAAATGATATTTTCTCAGCAAGAAGTAGTAAATACATTACGCGGAGAAACCTCACGAACAATTAAAAAGGATAGAGATACTTTGCCATGGAATTGGAAGAAAGGTGGATTATTTAATTTAAATGTATCGCAAGGTGCATTAAGTAATTGGGCGGCCGGTGGCGATAATTTTTCTTTATCAATTAGTTCTTATTTTAATTACTATACTTATTTTAAAAAAGACAGGCATTCGTGGGATAATAATTTGGATTTTAATTTAGGCTATATTCAAACAACCAGTTTGGGTAGTAGAAAAAACGATGATAGGGTAGATTTTTTAAGTAAATACGGATATAAAATGGATAGTGTTGGAAAATGGTATTTATCCGGATTATTCAATTTTAGAACTCAAATGTTTGATGGTTATACCTATCCTAATGGAGTTTCGGAATTTTCATCAACCATATTATCTCCTGCGTATGTAATATTATCAAGCGGATTTGATTTTAAGCCTACAGATAAATTTTCTTTATTCCTTTCTCCCATTACCTCTCGTTGGGTAATTGTTATGAATAATTATTTATCTCAAAAAAGTTTATATGGGGTTGATTCGGGAAAGCATTCTATTTCTCAGTTTGGAACATTTGCTACCATCAACTATAATAATACTTTTTCTAAAAATATAACTTATAAAACAAGGCTCGATTTGTTTTCTAATTATTTAGATAATCCGCAGAATATTGATATTTTCATGAGTAATCAATTATCTATTCAAGTAACTAAATATTTTTCAATTACCTATAGTTTAGATTTAATTTATGACGATAATGTGCGTTTGTTTGGTGCCTACGGAAAATCGCCCGGATTACAGCTAAAGAGCCTTATTGGTATTGGCTTTTTACGGCCTTTAAAAATTAAAAGAAAATTAATTGATGTAAAGCCTGCTATATCGTAAATTTTTTAAAGCAAGTTTCTAAAATATTTATTAGGCAATAACCTTTAGTGTGTGTTTAATTTTATTGGCTTTTAAAGTAAGTTCTTCATAGTCTTGGCTAACTATGGTTACATGTCCCATTTTTCTTCCGGGTTTTGTAATAGTTTTTCCATACAGATGAACAAATACGTTATCCATTCGTAAAACATCATCTAATCCTTCATAAATCGCTATTCCGCTTTTATCATCGGC
>JAKAJX010000027.1 GCA_021824855.1 Bacteroidota bacterium
CTATCAGAGTGTAAGAAAACTATATCCATTTTATACAAGCTAGTTCCGTGTAAAGAGTTTGCTAATCTGCATGCACCTGGTAATTCTCTGTCATAGGCATTTGAGCCAGCCGGACTAAGTGCTGATCCATTACCTATCCAATTTGGATAGGATTGTTGAATGCTGCTGTCATTGGAAAATCCGGTCATAAGTCGAACTTGATTGTCAAAAACCATTTTCCATAAATCATTTTTCCAATTATCATGAATATATAAATCAAATTCAACATGGAGGGCGGAATGTGTAGGAAGTTTATGTAACATTAAATCTGCACTGCAATTATTAAATCTACCTAACACTTTTGTGTTATTGTAGGTAACAATCTTTATATCGTTTAATGTTCCAAAATTTCCATTTAGCCAACCAGAAACTTCTATTCCTTTTAAATTATAGGTTTCAAAGTCGTTCTGATACACTATTTGTGTTTTGGGTAAATTTTTAAAGCAAGCTGTAAAACTTATCATTACCAATAGGCTTATGCTAAAGGCAATCATTTTTTTCCTTATTGAAACAACTAAGAATTTCATTATAACAAATGTAATTTGAAAACTGTTATTGTTGTTCATTGGCTTCAGTAATTTTATTTTATCTTCTTTTATTACCTTCGCAACCATGGATCAGATAACCATTAAAATAATTAATAAATCATCTCATCCAATTCCGCAATATGCTACCGAGGGGTCTTCGGGCATGGATATTAGAGCTGATAGTGTAGAACCAATAGTATTACAATCATTAGAAAGATATTTAGTACCTACCGGATTGTTTTTAGAACTTCCTGTAGGTTATGAGGCTCAAATACGCCCAAGAAGCGGGTTAGCCATTCAGCAAGGTATTACTTGCTTAAATAGTCCGGGTACTATTGATGCTGATTATCGGGGCGAAATAAAAATAATTTTAATTAATTTGTCATTACACCCTGTAACTATTCATCATGGAGATCGTATTGCTCAGATGGTGATACAAAAAGTAGAAAAAGCGATATTAGAAGAAGTGGTAATTATTAACGAAACTAAACGAGGTGCCGGCGGTTTTGGGCATACCGGTAAATAACAAAATCATGCAAAAAATATTTATCATTATTGCGGCTGCCATATTCATTTTTTCTTGTAAATCGGTAAAAAAAGTTGAAGCCATTCATAATGTTATAGCTAAAAAAGATACTGCACAAACAATTATTGTTGCAGAAGTGTCTAAAATAGATTCCGAGTCTATTGTAAAAGGCATTATGGAAAAAGTAATGCGAAAGAAAATCGACTTTGCCACTTTTAATTCAAAAGTAAAAGTTGATTATGAAGGTTCGGAGAACTCTATTCACGTAACAGGCTATATCAGTATTTTAAAAGATAGTATTATTTACCTTAAAATAACGCATCCACTATTAGGACTTGTATTTCAAATTCAAATTGCACATGATAGTATCCTAATTGTGGATATGAAAAAGAAATACACCGAAAAAAAGGCAATTACCGCTATTCAGGAAATTACTAAAATACCTTTTAACTTTTCAACATTGCAAGATGCTTTGGTGGGTAATCCTATTTTTTTAGATAGTAATGTAGTTTCGTTTAAAAATAATGCTACCCAATTGTTGGTTTTAATGGTGGGTGATGTATTTAAGCATTTACTTACACTGGAAAATACCAATTTTAGGGTGTTGCATAGTAAGTTAGATGATGTAGATGCTATGCGAAACAGAACCTGCGATATTACCTTTAGTAACTACCAAACAATTAATAACAGGCAATTTGCTACTTATCGGCAAATATCTGTTTCCGAAAAATCTAAACTCGATGTGTATCTCGATTTTAAAGAAACTTCCTTTAACGATCCGTTAAAGTATGTATTCAGTATTCCTAAAAATTTCAAGCGAAAGTAATTTATTCTCATCTTTAGCGTTTATCTACTATTCAATTTGCTTATGTTATCTGTTATTAAAAAAATACTTTTTTTTTCATGTATCTTGATGAGTTTGTGGCATCCGGTAGCGGCACAACAAAATCAAACAAGAGATGAATTGCAGAAACAACAAAAGCAATTACAAAAAGAAATTGACGATTTGAACATTTCTTTAAATGCCATTAAAAAAAACAAAAAACAATCTTTAAGCCAATTGGCTATTGTTCAACGAAAAATTGCTAAACGCGAGCAATTGGTTAATAATATTAATAAAGAAATTCATCGGATAGATGATGATATTTTTAATAATGAATTAGAACGAAACCATTTGAAGCGAGAATTAGATACTTTAAAACAGAAGTATGCACAAAGTATTGTGTTTGCCTATAAAAATAGAAGCAGTTACGAGTATTTAAATTTTCTTTTCTCCGCATCCGATTTTAATGATGCTTTTAAACGAATGGGCTATTTAAAAAGTTATCGCCAATTTCGCGAAACGCAAGCACAAACTATCGCTAAAACACAAAATTTATTGCAACAAACACTTGCCAATTTAAATAATAGTCGTACAGAAAAAGGCAAAGTATTGCAAACGCAAAGTAGCCAGTTGCATGTATTAGAGCAAGATAAAATAGAGAAAGATCAGGTAATAAAACAATTGAAAAGCCAAGAAAAAGATATACAAGCTCAAATAAGAAAACGAGAAAGACAAAGGCAAGAATTAAGTAGAGCCATAGCAGCCGCAATACGAAGAGAAATTGAAGAAGCTAATAGAAGAGAAAAAGAAAGATTGGCTAAATTAAAAGAAGATGAGAAGAAAAGAAACAATACGAATATTGTAAACAAGGCTGGAGCAGCGAATAAAAATTCATCCATTAACTTACCTAAATCTAATGAGCCCATTACCGGTGTTACAAGTTCGAATATTAAAAGAGAATATTCTCCATTAGAAAGTACTCCGGAAGGTAGAGAAATGTCTATCAATTTCGAAAATAATAAACATAAATTACCATGGCCTGTTTCGGGTGGTTATGTATCGCACGAATTTGGAGTACATGTTATTCCTGAAACAAAGTTGAAAGAACAAAATGACGGTATTTTTATTGCAACTCCAATTGGCACTAATGTAAAATGTGTAGCAGATGGTGAAGTAATTAGAGTAATGGATATGAGTGAAAGTCAGGCTGTAATGGTGCAGCATGGAAAATATTTTACTACCTATAGTAATTTATCGGGTGTTACAGTAAATAAAGGGCAAAAAGTAAATGCCGGAACCGTGTTAGGCAAAGCAGGTACTAATTTAGAAGGAAGTGGCGAAGTTGAGTTTCTGGTATTGAACGATAAATTACAATTTCTCGATCCTATGGGTTGGTTAAAAGCAAGGTAACAGCATATTTTTTAACGATGCTTAAACTTGGCTTTTCTGCACAATAAATTCTCCTTATCTTCCCCGAAACGATTGGTTATATGAGTCATCAATATATCTTATCCTTCGATCAAGGAACTACCAGCAGTCGTGCCATTGTGTTTGATAAAAAAGGAGCAGTAATAGCTGTTGCACAAAAAGAATTCACTCAAATTTTCCCTCAACCGGGTTGGGTAGAGCATGATGCAAATGAAATTTGGAGTACACAATTGGGGGTAGCTGCCGAGGCAATTACCAAAGCCGGCTTAACTATTAAAAATATTGCCGCTATAGGTATTACCAATCAAAGAGAAACTACCGTGGTGTGGGATAAAATATCTGGCATTCCTTTATGTAATGCTATTGTATGGCAAGATAGAAGAACGGCAACTTTTTGCGATGAACTTAAGGAAAAAGGTATTGCTCAATTAATTCAGCAAAAAACCGGATTGGTAATAGATGCTTATTTTTCTGCTACTAAATTAAAATGGATTTTAGATAATATAAAAGATGCAAGAAAAAAAGCATTGAATAATGAACTTTGTTTTGGAACTATAGATACATGGCTTTTATGGAAGTTAACTAATGGAAAAGTTCATGCAACCGATGTAAGTAATGCTTCAAGAACCATGCTGTTTAACATTCATACTTTGCAATGGGATGAAGAACTTCTTACACTATTTAATATTCCTCCTTCA
>JAKAJX010000302.1 GCA_021824855.1 Bacteroidota bacterium
TTCTGTTAATTGATTAGACTGAGAATAAATTTCGCCTTGCTTTTCGGTATACGCTTTACTAATATTTTCCAGCAAATTCTTCCAACTAATTTTATTATACATTGGTTTAGGAGGAAAATAGGTTCCGCCATAAAATGGTTTTCTATCGGCAGTTAAAAAAACATGTAAAGGCCAACCTCCACTTCCGGTAATTGCCTGAACAGCATCCATATAAATATGATCTAAATCGGGGCGTTCTTCTCTATCAATTTTGATATTGATAAAATGGTTATTCATTATGTTTGCCGTTTCTTCATTCTCAAAACTTTCTTTTTCCATTACATGGCACCAATGACAAGCAGCATAACCAATACTTATTAAAATAGGTTTATTTTCTTGATAGGCCATCTTAAATGCCTCATCGCCCCACGGATACCAATTAACCGGATTGTGTGCGTGTTGCAGTAAGTAAGGACTTGTTTCGTTTATTAATTTATTGGTATGCATTATAAATAAACAATAATGATAGAAATTAGTTGAATTAAAAACCCTTCAATAAGTTGAAGGGTTATAACGTAACTTGTATTTTTTGATACCCTATTTTTTCTTTAACTCTACTGCAAGATATTGATCTAAAGCCGCCAACATACTGGGTGCCTGAGGTGCCGGTGCTTTAATATCTAAACGCAACCCGGACTCTTCAATTGCTTTGCAAGTATTAATACCAAAAGAACCTACAATTGTGCCATTTTGCTTAAACTTTGGAAAATTATCGAATAAACTTTTTACGCCGCTTGGTGTAAAAAAGCATATTACATCAAAATTATTTTTTTCAATTACAGTTTTAATATCGTTACTCACGGTTCTGTACATAAATCCTAATTGATGCTCGCATTTATTTACTTTCAGCCAATTGACTATTTCATTATCCTGCTGATTTTCACTGCAAACATATAAGAACTTCTCATTTTCTTTATGCTTATTAATTACATCAAACATGCTTTTGTTGGAACCATCGGCACCATAAAAAACTTTTCGTTTCCTATATAAAATGAATTTTTGAAGATATAATGCTACGGCTTCTGTAATACAAAAGTATTTGGTATCCTGACTAATGGTAACTTTCATTTCTTCGCACATGCGAAAGAAATGATCTATAGCATGGCGGCTGGTAAAAACAACAGCACTAAAAGCAACAATATCAATTTTTTGTTTTCTGAATTCTTTTCCCGAAAGGCCTTCTATTTTTATAAATGGATGAAAAACCAATTCAACTTGATACTTTCTTTCCAAATCGAAATAAGGCGATTTTTCGCTCTCGGGCCTTGGCTGTGAAATCAAAATTCGTTTTGCCAACTTGACAGATTTTGAATCTTTGGTTCCGTTTTTTAACATGCTCATCTATTCTGTAAAAGTTCTAAATTTTAAAGAAAATAGCCAATATAGTTAATTAATAATTTATATAAAATTAACAATGGCATAATTTCTACTGTGCAAAGGTAAAGGAAAAAATGTAAGGCACTAACTTTCAAACTACTGCGAATTGTCCCCAAGCTCACAATGTATCGGTATAACAATAGTATAATTAATAAAATAAACGAAATGGTAATAGAAACGGATGATATAGTAGGAGCAGCAAAAGCAATAAGTAATAAAAATGGCATAAGCATTACTGCTGCAATTTTATTAATTAAAAAAACGATAAAAGTATATGTACCGGCAGCATCTTTTACATTAAACATCCAGCCCAATAGACTTAAAAACAAATATTTTCCTGTATAAATGATTCCTAAAAGTAAAGATGCATACAACATCATTTTCCAATAAGCTATTTCAATTACATTTAATTGCATAGCTACTAAAGCCCAATACATTCCTCCGGTAATAATAAAAAGAAGATTCATAAATAAAGAGGCTAAGGCTTCTTGCGATAATTGTTCTCTTGTATGCTTTTGCCTAAACGAAGCCTGAAAAGATAATCGGAAAATATTTTGAAAGTATTTTGGAAATAATAATCGTACTAATGCCATAAAGAAAATTATACTTACAATTGCGTAAAATAAATCATCCTTACTTGTAAAATGTTTTTCTTGCATTAGCATAAAAATGGGCGGCTTATAAAAAGGAAGCCCCATTGTAGCAATAATTGCTGCATAAGTAGTAGTATCTTTTATGCTTGCATGTAAAGCTGCTGCCTTATTTAAAGAATCGCGTTGTAATGAATCTTTTATCTGTATAATTTTAGCAATAGAATCTTTAAAAAAAGTAGAATCTTTTATTGCCACCAAAGAATCGGCGGTACCTATATTCTTGCCCAAAGTATCATGTAGTATAGCAGCCGCATTGTTATTAGTCTTAGAAATAACAGATTTAGTAGTATGATTATTAGAACTTTCGGGCTTTTCTCGCAGGCTGCTATCAATTTGTGCCAACACAAAAGATGCATGCAAACTAAAAAGTACTATGTATACAAAATGTTTCAAATAAAAAATTTAGGGGCAAAAATAAGCTAACTTATTGGGCAATTCATACAAACATACCATCATTCAATCGCTTATTTTTGCAACTTAATTAAAACAATGGCAGGAGTTTATATTCATATCCCTTTTTGCAAACAAGCCTGTTATTATTGCAATTTTCATTTTTCTACTTCAACAAAACTGGTACCGGCATTAATGAATGGGATTTTAAAAGAAATAGAATGGAGAAAAAATTATCTTGAAGAAGAGCCTGTAGAAACTATTTATTTTGGAGGCGGAACACCCAGTATTATTACTACACAAAATTTGCAACGAATAATTGAGAAAATAAAAGATACATTTTCGGTTACAACTACTGCCGAAATAACGTTAGAAGCGAATCCTGATGATATATGCGAAGATAAATTGATTGAATGGAGAGAAATAGGGATTAATCGCTTAAGCATTGGCATCCAATCTTTCGAAGATGCCGATTTACGATGGATGAATAGAGCACATACCGCCAATCAATCTATCAATTGTTTACAATTGGCCACAAAATATTTTACCAATATTAGTATTGATTTAATTTATGGCTCGCCCACTTTAAGTAATGAGCAATGGAAAAAAAATGTTGATTATGCATTAGCTTTTCATATTCCGCACCTTTCTTGTTATGCTTTAACTGTTGAAACTAAAACAGTATTGGCTATTTTAATTGATAAACAAAAAAAAGAAAATATTGATACCAATAAACAAGCAGTTCAATTTGAATTACTGATGGATTGGCTACATATTGCCGGATTGGAACATTATGAGATTTCTAATTTTGCAAAACCCGGCTTTAGAAGTAAACATAATAGTAGTTATTGGAATGGAAAATTGTATGCAGGATTTGGTCCCTCGGCACATTCTTTTAACAGACATTCGAGGCAATGGAATATAGCAAACAATGCCCTATACATTCAAAGTATTGAAAAAGGTGAATTGAATTTTGAGAAAGAAATTTTAAGCCCCACACAACAGCTTAACGAATATATTATGACGCGGTTGCGAACAAAAGAAGGTATTAATTTTTTAGATGACCAATGGCTTGCAACAGATGATACTACAAAGAATGAGATTATTCTATCGGCAAAAAAATGGGAAACAACAGGCGATATTTTTTTTGATAACAACTTTTTCTGCTTAACGAATAAAGGAAAATTTTTAGCCGATGGAATTGCAGCCGATTTGTTTCGATAATACTTGTATTACACCAATAACCTTTCCATTTTTCTAAACCCTTCTTCTGCCGAAACTTGCTCCCACAATATTTCATAAATAATAGTTGCAATAGGTATTTCGGCATTAACAGATTGATTAATTGTATAAATACATTTACTGGCATTATAGCCTTCTGCTACCATACTCATTTCTAATTGTGCTGCTTTAACGCTGTACCCTTTCCCAATCATATTGCCGAAAGTTCTGTTTCTGCTGTATAAAGAATAGCAAGTAACCAATAAATCGCCCAAATAAACCGATGCGGCATAATTAAGGTTTTTATAGGTTTCTTCATTTTCTTTCAACCAAATTAATTTTCTAAAAAATATGCCCATT
>JAKAJX010000187.1 GCA_021824855.1 Bacteroidota bacterium
GGAAAACTATTGACTACGATAGCTGTATGATGCCATTAAGTTGTTGTTAAATGTCCAAGCTGTTTTAAAATATCTTTTGCTTCATCAGCTTTATTTGTTCCGATAAGAATTTTAGAACCATCTTGCATTATAAGCTGTATGCCTTTATTGCCTGAAACATTGTAAGCTCTGTTTCTGCTAAATCCACGGATACCCCAACCACCAAACTCACCAATTGGATGATATTCTCTAACAAATGATTGATCAATTTTATCCCACGAATAAAATTTAAATTTCAATTGAAATGGAAAAAATCGTACATAAATTCCATCTGATTGAATGTTTGTTTCAAGCCGAAAATTGAAAAATAAAATCGAGAGTAAAAGTGTTAAGATGGTTACTATGATAAGTCCAATATCCGACATTGGCTTATCTCCAAATTGGTATCCAAAAATCACTTGCTTAATTAACCCAAAAATAAAAAGTCCGTTTAAGCCAAATAAGATTAGCCAAACCCAATATTTTTTAAATCGTTGTTTCTCCGAAAAAACTATTTTGTTGGTCATAATTTATTTAATAGTTTGTCTATAAGAATTAATTAATCAATGCAGCAGCAAAGTAAAATTTATCTTCAAACACAAATGCTATAAAAGCAGTATTTTGGACAACCCGATCTTAGCATTGAGTACTCAAACGGAAACGAAGGCGTTCTCGGATACTTTGCCCAAAAATCACAAAATGCCTCTTTCATGTCTTTGGTTTCCTGTATGTTCTCCAAAAACAGTGCAAGATCTTTGATATGTTTTTAATTCCACTTTTATAGTTATGAATGATGAGTTATGAGTTTTTTGATAGTTTCATTTTGACTTCCTTTTTTGTATCAACCAAGTATTGATATAACCAAACAAAACGCATTGCAAAAGCAAAACTCTTATTTTTTATTATTGACTTTTTCTCACTCATAATTTATAACTTATGATTTATCACTTTCCCTAAGCTGTTTATTAGTTTTCGCGGCCAATATTTTAGCATTTTGGTTTGTTACTACTTTTTTACCAGTAGTATTTTCTAATTGCAGGCGGGCGGCTTTTGCAACTTTTCCGCCCTTTTGAGCTACAGTTTTGTGCTCGCTAAATGTTTTCGGTTTTTTATCCTTCGATATTTCGGTGGTAGAAGCTTCAGCAAGCATATTAAGCACCAATTCTAAATTGGTCATATTATCTCTCAAATTTTCTCTTTTTAAATCTTTAAATGCTTTGTATTGTTTAGTATTAAAGCCACTCCATGCTTTTGTAAGTTCATCGGTTAATATAGCAAATTCTTGTCCTTTTTGTACACCTTTACTTTCCCATTCATCCGTAAGTTCTTTACGTATCTCTATACTTTTTAAGCGTTGATTAATCCATTCTTTGCTATATCCCTTTTTTAAATAGGTTTCCATTAATCTATCAATCCCTATTTCAGGGTCTTCCATTTCATCAATTCTTTCACGGGCTACTTTGGCTATCCATAGCTTAAATGGCTCTGCCTTGGGTGATGGCACAGATTGTATTAATCGAAATATTTGTTCGGTATCAGCTACATCGGTTATTCTCATTTTTCCATCGGCGGCTATCATTTTCAAACCGTGAAGATTTGTCACGGTTTCATTTCCTTCCGCTTTTAATCGTTGCTTCAATTTTCTCCAGTAAGCTGCTACATCTATACTTTCAGTTAAAATTTGCAAAACATCCGTAACTGAAAAATACCATTTTTCAGCTGCTTGATCCCAATGCGTTCGCACTTGCTTTTGCTCAAATAATTTAATTGATTTTTCTTTCATGGCTTAAAATCTTGTTATGTCTCTTGGTATTTTTTTGAATATGATATAGTGCTTGGCCATAAACTCCTTTGTAAGCAAACAATAGCAACACATCATTCGTTTATTATCAATAATCAATTGTTTCTTATTTGTAGTTTCATCATAATTTCAGTTTGCTCGTCATTGCCTAATTTAAAAGTATGTTTATCAAATTCTATAAATCCATTTTTTTTTATAAAAATTAATAGCTCTTGCATTTTTCTCCCAAACACCTAACCAAACATAGTATGCATTTAACTGTTGTGCAACTTCAATGGCCTTGTTATACAACAATTTTTTTGTTCGTTACTTTTCTTCTTTATTTTTTGGCTCAAAGTCAACCATCCATTCAATACCATATTTGTCTCTAAACATTCCAAAATAAGAGCCCCAAGGACTGTCGGCAATAGGCATTTCAATTTGTCCACCTGCTGAAAGTCCGTTAAATAACTTATCTGCTTCTTCTTTGCTTTCTGCACTAATTGCTATTTTACTTCTGTTTTCGTTTTCGTTTGTTCTTCCTAAAATTTCAGGAACATCGTTGGCCATTAAAATGTTTTTTCCAATAGGCAAAGCAATGTGCATTATTTTATTTGCTTCTTTTTCTGATACAGGAAAATCATCATTTGCAAGATCTTTGAAACGCATAATTTTTGCAAACTCTCCGCCAAAAACTGATTTGTAAAAGTTGAAAGCTTCTTCAGCATTGCCGTTGAAGTTGATGTGTGGATTAATTTGTGGCATTTTATTATTTATTAATGTAAGTAATTTTAAATTTGTTATGCATCGGAAATATTAGGTTCTACCAAACGCTTTAATTTATCTAACGATTCTTGCCAACCTAAATAGCACATTTCCGTTGGAATTATATCTGGTAGCCCTTCCTGAGTAACATTAAGCTCAGTGCCACACAATACTTTTTTTAATTCTATTGTTGTAATTATTTGTCCCGATAAATTGAGGTCATCAAATTGGTCTGTGAATTTAATTAATTCGTTGGGTACAATTTCTAGATATTCGCCACCAAATGAATGGCTTTTACCTGTGGTAAAATTAGTAAATGACATTCTGTATGTTCCTCCAATTTTAAAATCCATATTATGCACTTTACAAACAAATCCGTATGGTGGAAACCAAGATGCCATTGCATCAATATCTATGAATGCTTTAAACACTTTTTCCGGAATTGCTGTAAATACTCTGTGTAACTTTACGCTATTATTTGCCATTTTGTTATTATTTAATGTTGCTAAATTTAATGCTAATTTTCTGTATCTGCATAGCTGTACCATTACCAACAACGAAAAGGCTTTGCAATGAAGAGGAAGTATAATTCATGCTAACCTAAGCACCACTGACAAAAACTACTGAACTAACGTTAAGGAATAAATTTACAATTGTTTAATAAGTTTTAACCAAAGCACAAAAAAATCTTCTGCCAACTGTTCCAATATCCATCACAGTTAAAACTTGTTACTGTGTAAAGCCGAATGCTAGCGGCAAGCTATTTGACACTTTTCAACATGGCAGGAATCATTTAAGAGTCTGACGAATATCATCTCTTTTTCAAAATTGAGTAGCGACATTTGAACATAAACTCAAATGCTATGACTAGAAAATTAATCACCAAAAATATTCTGTTTGGTTTCTTGACATGGTTAATCCCTTTTGCAATTTCATTTTTGTTTTACAAACCAGGTGGAAAAATAGTGGTTCCTTACGACCTTTTTAAATCAATAATGATTGTTGTTGCTTCAACAACCGGGTGCTATTTTTTATACAGGTATTTCAAGAATATAACAAGTAATTTTATTAAAGAAAGCTTTATTGTTGGCATAACATGGTTTGTTATAAATATCATTCTTGATATAATTGTACTTATGCCAATAATGAAAGTATCTTTTAGTGGATATATGATGGCAATTGGGTTGCGCTATTTAATCATTCCTGTAATTGCTATTACACTGGGGTATTCATTGAACCAAAAAACAGTTAAATGAGATGGAAAAATTAGACTTACCCAAAAGATATAGGGACTATTATTCCGCAAAGACAAAACCTGAACTGGTTAAATTTGGGAAAATCTCTTATTTATGTATAACAGGTAAGGGAGAGCCTGCAGGTAAAGAGTTTTCTGAAAAAGCCGCTGCATTGTATCCTGTTGCTTATGGAATAAAGAAAATCTGCAAAGAAACAATTCAAG
>JAKAJX010000305.1 GCA_021824855.1 Bacteroidota bacterium
AGTAAATCCTTCCGATAGGGCAAATTGCTGAGCTCCTTCGCCCACTAACAATACATGAGGTGTTTTTTCCATCACTCTTCTTGCCACCGAAATGGGGTGCTTAATTCGTTGCAGGCAGGCAACAGCACCACAATTAAAATTTTCATCCATTATACTGGCATCTAAAGTTACAAATCCGTCTCTGTCTGGGTAAGCACTTAAGCCTACACAACAATTTCTTTCAAGTTCTGTAACCATCACTCCTTTTTCAACGGCATCTATAGATTTTCCTCCATTTCGTAACACTTCCCATGCTGCTTTATTGGCATTAATACCTGCATCCCATGTTGATAAAACAATAGGTTGTATGGCGGTAGTTTTTTTTTGAAAAGAAGAGAAAGAAAATGCCATAAACCCTAAAGAGCCTAATTCAATAAACTTTCTTCTTTGCATATTCTTTTTTTGAAAGATACGAATTGATATTGTTTGTATTTTCATTAAATGGAGAAACAAATTATAAATAGCATTAAAAAATTGTATGGATGGAGCGATAAAGCAGAAATTACATTGCTTGGTAATGGTTTAATTAACCATACCTGGAAAGTGGAAGATGCAAGTGGTAGTTTTGTTTTACAAAGAATTAATACCAATATATTTAAACATCCCAATTGGATTGATGATAATATTACTTTGCTTGGCAATTATCTTGCAGTAAATAATCCTTCTTATTTATTTACTTATCCTATCAAAGCTACTAACAACAGTACTTTAATTAAAATTGATGATTATTACTATAGAAGCTTTAACTACATTAACAATGTTTGTACTATTGATGTTGTTGAAACCGCACAACAAGCGTACGAAGCAGCTTTTCAGTTTGGTAAATTTACGGCAGTATCAAACGAATTTAATGCCGAAAAACTACATATTACTTTGCCCAATTTTCATCATTTAGCATTGCGGTTTAATCAATTAACTGAAGCAATGAATCATGGAAATGTAGCAAGAATTGCAGCAGTAAAAGAGGATATTGCTTTTCTTCAATCTCAAAAAAATATTGTTGAGCAATGGGAATTGTTTATTGCTCATCCCGATGCAAAAAAAAGAGTAACCCATCACGATACTAAAATATCTAATGTACTTTTTGATAACAATAATAAAGGTGTTTGTGTAATTGATTTGGATACCATAATGCCAGGCTATTTTATTAGCGATGTAGGAGATATGATGCGAACTTATTTAAGTCCGGTTTCGGAAGAAGAAAGTAATTTTAATAATATTGAGGTAAGAAAAGAATTTTTAAAAGCAATATATGATGGTTATACCAGTTCAATGGAATTTGTATTAACCAATTTTGAATTGGATAATTTTTTTCTTTCCGGCGAGGTGTTAATATATATGCAAGCTTTACGTTTTCTTACAGATTATATTAATGATGATGTTTATTACGGAAAAAAATATGAAGAGCATAATTTGGTAAGAGCTCGTAACCAAATTAAGTTATTGCAGCTATATCAGGCAATAATTTAATGGCAAGCAGCTACATTCTACCGTATTAATAATCTTCTTGTCCCACACAAAATAGGGGCTTTCTATTTTGCCATTTGCCTTTTGTAAAATCAGGAATATCTTGTAACGAACCACCTTCTGCAATTGATTTTTCGCTTAATGGTGTAATAGAATATAATGTGGCTAAATCGTACACATCCAAAGGGAAATCTTTTTTTTGTTTAATGCATTCTATAAAGGCATTATCAACAAACCAATCCATGCCACCATGTCCTGCACCTTCTGCTTCTTTTTCATATTTTTTCCAAAGTGGATGATCATATTCTTTTAACCATTTCTCAGAATTTTCCCATTGATGCGGTTTGCTTTTGCCTTGAATATACACCATGCCTGCATTAAATTCTCCTGCATGTGTATCTTGCCATAAACCATTTGTTCCCTGAACTCTAAAACCTAAATTATACGGACGAGGAGAGTTGGTATCATGCGTTAAAACAATTGTTTCTCCATTTGCTGTTTGAATTTGTGTGGTAACAATATCGCCTAATTTAAAAATAACTTTTGCATTAGGATGATTTTCTCCGCCTTTTGGATGTTCAACAATATATTTATGCAAGCCTCTCGATTTTGTTGAGATGGATGAAAGTTTTGTTAAACGATTTCCTCTGTTGATATCAATCATGGTGGCAATTGGCCCTAAGCCATGTGTTGGGTATAATTCTCCGTTTCTATGCACTGAATGATTGGTTCTCCATTTTGCTTCGCTGAAACCTTTTTCACCAAACTCAACGCCGCTATCGTAAGGTGTTTTCCCATCGTTAAACTTAACACCACGTAAATCGTGTTGATATCCGCCGTGCAAGTGTAAAAGTTCTCCAAATAAACCATTGCGAACCATATTCAATACAGCCATTACATCTCTTCTATAACAAACATTCTCTAAAATCATGGCAGGAATTTTAGTTCTTTCGCTTGCATCAACAATATCCCAACAATGCTTTAATTCCAAAGCTCCACAAACTTCAACACCAGGAATTTTACCTGCTTCCATTGCATCAATTGCTTGTGGAATATGCCATTCCCATGGCGTTGCAATAATTACCGCATCAATATCTTTTCTATTTAATAAGTTTTTATAATCTAAATTGCCATTGGTATATTCAATAGCTTTTTTCTTTCCTGCTTTTGTAATAATATCCTGCGATATTGCCATCATAGAAGTATCCGGATCGGCCATTGCAATAATAGTTACATCGCTTCTTTGAGCCATGAGGCGAACATGTTCTTGACCTCTCAATCCAACACCAATTAACCCAATTTGAACTGTATCGCTTGCACTACCTTTAAAAGAAGGTAAGCCATGTAAGGAAAGTCCAATTGATAATCCGGCAAGCGAACTGTTTTTAATAAATGTTCTGCGATGAATATTTTGGCTCATAATCGTTAAATTTTATACATGAATGTAAGAACTTTATCTTTGTAAAAATTTTTTATATGCCATCCTTCGATATTGCCAGTAAAGTAGATATTCAAGTATTGGACAATGCCATTAATACTGTAAAGAAAGAAATTCAAAACCGATTCGATTTTAAAGATTCTCTTGTTGCAATTGAATTGAACAAAAAAGAATATACAGTTAATGTGGAAGTAGAAAGTGATATGAAAATGAAACAAGTAATTGATGTAATTATTAGCCGATCAATGAAACAAGGAATTGATGCTAATGCATTTGATTTTAGTAAAGATGCTTACCCAAGTGGTAAAGTGGTAAAAAAGGAGATTTCTGTAAAAAATGGATTAAAACAAGAAGATGCCAAAAAAATTGTAAAAGTGATTAAAGATTCCGGATTAAAAGTACAAGCCGCTATTATGGATAACATAATACGGGTTACCGGTAAAAAAATAGACGATTTACAAGAAGTAATGACACTTTGCCGTAACGGAAATTTTGCTATTCCTCTTCAGTTCGAGAATATGAAAAGTTAATCACGTAAATTTCGTGTATTTTTCATTTGGCTAAATGCTATTACAAACCTATCTTTGCCGGCCAAATTAATATTTAAATAATCGTACGGCTAAATCCGTGCAACCTAAAATCAAATAAAATGAAACAAGGTATCCATCCAAAAGAGTATCGCTTGGTTGTATTTAAAGATATGAGTAACGGATATTCCTTCATAAGCAAATCAACTGCTGCAACAAAAGAAACCGTAAAATGGGAAGATGGTAACGAATATCCACTTATTAAACTGGAAATTTCTAATACTTCACATCCTTTTTATACAGGTAAAAATATGTTGGTTGATACTGCCGGACGTATTGATAAATTCAAAAAACGTTACGCAAAAAAAGATTAACTCTTTTAAATTATATTACAATCCCGCATTTGCGGGATTTTTTTATTTAAGTGAACCGCTATTTTTGCAAACTAAATAGATATAATGAAAGTTGATATTTTGGCTTTTGGTGTTCACCCGGATGATATAGAATTGGGATGTTCGGGT
>JAKAJX010000309.1 GCA_021824855.1 Bacteroidota bacterium
GCTTTGCTTCTTTCGAAAGGACGTTATTCGTCTTTTCGAATGAGGAACGAACGAGAAATCTGTCGGATATTTATTTACTTCGAGTTTACGATTAAGGCATAACACTCATTAACCATGTATAAAACGATGGAAATTCTTCTCGCCAATATTTTTCATTGTGTTTTCCTAAAGGATTAATGACTCTCCGCATTGTATAATTGGCTTTATGCTGAATAATATCGGCCATTTTATTCATATCACTCACCATTGTTGCACTTTCATTTCCACCGGCATAAAAATAAAATGCAGGAGATGCTGTTGTGCTAAATTTATCAGCATCAACAAATAACTGAGGCACTATCCAAAAAGC
Organism: Bacteroidota bacterium; assembly: GCA_021824855.1. Lineage (GTDB taxonomy): Bacteria > Bacteroidota > Bacteroidia > Chitinophagales > Chitinophagaceae > JAKAJX01. The sequence continues at coordinate 350 of JAKAJX010000309.1, forward strand.
AGGAGAAAAAATACCTGCACCACCAAACACATCCGGATATTGAATTACGGCATACAAACTTATTAAACCTCCCATACTGCTTCCTGCAAAGGTATAAGCAGCACTTTTTTTAGTTCTAAATTTTGAATCTATAAAAGGTTTTAAATTTTTCACAATAAAATCAACATATTCTTTTCCCTCTCCTTTTCCAAATTGATTATTATCGTACGGATTATACTCCGTCATTCTTTTATTTCCTCCATTATCAATGCCTATCACTATACAATCTTTCCCAATTTTTTTTTGCAAAGTATCTAAACATTCATCTACACCCCACTCGCCAAAAGCCGCAGTTTGCTCGTTAAACAAATTTTGTCCATCATTCATATACAATACCGGATAATTTACAGAACTACTTGCGTAAGATTTTGGCAAATACACCCATATTTTTCGGGTACGCTGTAATTGTGGAATATAAAATGCTGTATCAATAATTTTCACATTCGGACTGGCCGTATACCTTTTTGGTTGTTGCGGATAATCATCTTTCCAACCTTCAATTTTACACTCTTTCGATATATCCTCAGTAACTTCTATTAATCTATCATCAATATCTTTTCCATCGGCAGCACATTCTACCTTATCGAAACTACCACGCGTAAATTTAAATGCATAATTGCCTGCAGCAACATCTTTAATAACAACTGCTTTTACATTTGCTCCAAAATCTTTTAATTTATATTTTTCATCTTTCGGATTCCAATTATTAAAATTACCTGCAACATATATTGCATCATTATTTTTTGTGGCCACATTTGTTACTACTAAGCGAAGAGTATATTGTGCATTTATTACCGATATACTTAATAATAGAAAGAAGAAAAGTATTTTTTTCATGCACTAAAATTACAAATTGATGCAATAAAAAAGCCACGTTAAACGTGGCCTTCAGCTTTAATTATTTTTTTAATCTAAAATTTCAACATCTTTTGGATATTTTGATTTATTAAAGATGAATATTTTATCGGAGATAGTAGCGTTAGTATTTAAATTGTTTAAACTAAATTCAATAACATTATTGCTTTTATCTATAATTTTTGCTTTAGTAATCATGCTTTTAACTTTATCGATAAATAGATTTACCTGTTGAAAATTTTTCTTTTTATCGTTAGGTATTAATTCTACTTCATTAAATTTTCTGGAAGATGCAATTAATTTATAGGTAAAATCTTTATCGTAAAAATTAGTTAAAAGGTTTTGCGGACTAAGTGTTTGGCTACTTTCATCTACCGAAGCCACAGTAATTGTTTTACTACCATCATAATTATATGTTTTAGAGCCGTCGCAAATAATTTCTGTTTTTCCTTGCTTCAAATAATATTTTGAACCTTTTATAAAAATTGTTCCGGTTTTGCTACCATTAGCTCTTCCTTTATTGGTAACAGATTGAATGGTAAAGGCAGCCGAAATACCTTTAAAGGTTTTTACTTTTTCGCTAACAGCATCTAACACTTTTTTAGCTTTAGGATCATTCTGAGCAAAAGAGCTATACGTTATGGCAATGAGAGCCACCAAAAAACAAAGCATTTTTTTCATCTAAATCATTTATGGGCCGCAAATATAATACTTCAAAAGAACAGTAGCTTAGTTAATAATAGTTTAAGTTTAGAGTCTATTTAACCCATAGACTGTAAATAGTTTTCTAATTCAACATCTGTTTTAAAACGTACTTCACGTGCTTTACTTCCTAAATTGGGGCCTACAATACCTGCTGCTTCTAATTGATCCATTAATCTGCCAGCACGGTTATATCCTAATTTCATTCTTCGCTGAATTAAAGAAGTGCTTCCCACCTGATTTTGCACAATTAATCTGGCAGCATCTGCAAACAAAGGATCTCTATCGTTCACATCTATTTCCCTGCCATCCATATCCTTTTCATCAATATATTCGGGTAATAAAAATGCTTGAGGATATCCACGTTGATCGCCAATGAATTTACAAACATTTTCAACTTCGGGTGTATCAACAAAAGCACATTGCAAGCGAACAATTTCTCCATTATAGCTAATTAACATATCGCCTTTACCAATTAATTGTTCAGCACCACCTGCATCGAGAATAGTTCGGCTATCGATTTTTGAAGAAACTTTAAATGCAATACGTGCAGGAAAATTGGCTTTAATTGTTCCGGTAATAATATTTACGGATGGTCTTTGTGTCGCAATAATTAAGTGAATGCCAACGGCACGAGCCAATTGTGCCAATCGAGCAATGGGCATTTCAACCTCTTTGCCTGCCGTCATAATTAAATCGGCAAATTCATCTACTACCAATACAATAAAAGGTAAATATTGATGCCCTTTTTCGGGATTTAATTTTCTATTGGTAAATTTTTCGTTGTATTCTTTAATGTTTCTGCAATGCGCTTCTTTCAATAAATCATATCTATTATCCATTTCAATACACAAAGCATTTAAAGTATTAATTACTTTTTTTGTATCGGTAATAATTGCCTCTTCTTCTCCGGGTAATTTTGCTAAAAAATGCTTTTCAATTACTCTATACAAACTAAGTTCTACCTTCTTCGGATCAACTAATACAAACTTTAGTTGTGATGGATGTTTTTTATACAATAACGAAACCAAAACTGTATTAATACCTACCGATTTACCTTGTCCCGTTGCACCGGCCATTAATAAGTGAGGCATACTTGCCAAATCAACAATAAAGTTTTCATTGTCAATTTTTTTACCAATTGCAATGGGCAAAGAAAAATTATTATTAATGAATTTATCGCTGGCCAGCAAGGTTTTCATACTTACTACCGTTTTACGGATATTGGGTACTTCTATACCAATGGTTCCTTTACCAGGAATGGGTGCAATAATTCTAATACCAAGGGCTGCAAGACTTAATGCAATATCATCTTCAAGATTTTTAATACGACTAATACGAACTCCTGGAGCCGGAACTATTTCGTACAATGTAACTGTAGGACCAATGGTTGCAGCAATCCGTTGAATAGAAATGTCGTAATTTTTTAAAGTGGCAATTATTTGGTTTTTATGTGTTTCTAACTCGGCAGGATCATGTACAATTTTTTCGCTTCCATGAGATTCTAATAAATCTAATGTAGGATATTGATAGCTGCTTAAATCTAAAGTAGCATCATATTTCTCTGCAACAATGGCTTTATTGGTGGTAATAATTTTTTTCTCTTCAATAGAATCATTTATTTCCAATTGCATATCATCATCACTTTCGCTATCATCTTCATAAATTTCCTCTATAGTTTCATGTTCCTTTTCAATAAACTCATTTTCGTTAACTACTTGCAACTCTTTTTCATTTACATCTAATGGCAATTGGTTAATATCTTCCAATTCTTGTTTCGATAAATTGTCTTTTTCACTGATACTAAATTCAGTTAACGGATTGGCAGTTTCCTGCAATTCATTTACCGAAAGTACTATCGACTTATTATCATCGTTCTTCAATTTATTATTACTAAGTGGCTGTTCTATTGCATCGTGAATAAAAAGCTTTCCTCCTTCTTCCTTTTCTTGCATATTCCATTCGCCATATACAGGCTGTTCATCTGCAGCTTTTATAAATTCTTTTTCATCATCTGCTTTTGCAATAATTGTTTTAGGTTTCTT
>JAKAJX010000117.1 GCA_021824855.1 Bacteroidota bacterium
TCATACAGGTATTAGTATTATTTATACCTCGTTGGTGTTAATTGCAGGATTTATTATTTTCTGTTTTAGCCATTTTGGAGGAACTTTTTCATTGGGCTGGCTTACTTCTTTAACATTATTGGTAGGCACTTTTACTAATCTTGTATTATTACCGGTATTACTTCTGTTACTATCGAATAAAAAAGATAGATAACTTTCAATTTAGAACTTATTATCAAAAGTAAAGCCTCGAAGTTATCGAGGCCTTATTATAATTACTGTGTTATTTTAATACTTCCGATAGTTTATCATCTAATGCTTTTCCTCTTAGCTCGGTTGCAATAATTTTTCCTGAAGGATCAATTAATACATTAAAAGGAATACCTTCTATTTTATACGGAGCTACTACCACACTTTCCCATTGCTTTAAATCGCTAATATGTGTCCATGTTAAATTATCTTGCTGAATAGCTTGTTTCCAAGAATCCTTATCACTATCCAATGAAACGCCTAATACCGTAAAATTTTTATTTTTAAACTTATTATAAGCAGCCACTACATTAGGATTTTCTTGGCGACATGGCTTACACCAACTTGCCCAAAAATCTACCAACACATATTTTCCTTTAAAACTACTTAACGAAATAAGTTTACCACTGGTATCGGGTAAACTTATTTCAGGTGCGGTTTTATTAATTAAAGCCAATTTAGGATTATTGGCAAACTGCATATCTATAATACTTTTCATTTTTTGCAGCCCTTGATGCTCTTTAAATTTAGTGGCAGAAGCATACGCTAATTCTTTAATTCCATCAGGATCCATTGTTTTAAATGCTTTTCCGATAACATAATATCGCAAAGCCGGACTAACTGCATTATTTACCGTTGTAGTTATAAATTGATTGATTTGTTTTAATTCATTATCTTTTTGCAAATTGGCAACAGTAGCTAAACTATCGGTAGGGTTTTTTCTCGATAAAGAATCTGCCAACATAAATGTTTGTGCCAAAGCAGAGAATTGCTTGCTGTATTCTTCTAAAAAAGCATGTAGTGCTGCAGTAGCATCAGATCCTTCAGTAGTATAGGCTTTATAATTTTGAACATCTAATCGAAGCTTAATACTTTTATTGTCATTTATTATTAATACTTCCGGTCCATTTTGAATAGAAACAAGATATAATTCTTCTTCTTTCCCCAAAGCTCTTAATTCAAAATTTCCATTATCTTTTAAAGTAGTAGAATCTACAATAACAGGGTTCTCTCCACTCCATGGTAATTCTTCTAAATATACTTTTGCAGATGGCGAATGAGCAATATTACCCGCCACAATAAATGGCCCGTACTTTTTTTCTTTACACGAACTAATAGCTACAACTGCTATTATTACTATTAAAAAATGTTTCATTTGATTTGTATTATACTTTATTTAATTTTTCTTCTAACAATACAGTAACTTTTTGAGGATCGGCTTTGCCTTTACTTAATTTTTTTACTTCGCCAACAAATAATCCAATTAATCCTTTTTTACCTTTTTTATATTCTAACACTTTATCCGGAATTTTTGCTATTACTTCATCTACCCATTTTTCTAATTCGCTGTTATTGCTTACCTGAATTAAATTTAATTTTTCGGCTAATGCCAATGGATGTACATTTTCTTTTAACAAAATGGGTAACAACCTTGAAGATGCTATTGAAAAGTTCACCTTGCCTTCTTCTACAATTTCTATTAAATCGGCCAATGTTTTGGGCAATAAACTAATTTTCTCGAAAGAAGAATTTAGCTCATTTAATTGTTGCTTAATGGGACCAAACATCCAATTGGCTATGGCTTTATAATGTTTTGAATAAGTAATTACCGATTCGAAATATTCTGCAGTAGCAATTTCATCGCATAATTGAGCTGCATCATATTCGCTTAATCCTAATTGAAGCTGATATTGCTGCAGTCGCTCCTGAGGCAAAGCCGGTAAAGCATTTTTTATTTGATGAATATATTCGTTGCTAAGATGAAAAGGAGCTAAATCGGGGTCGGGAAAGTAACGATAATCATTGGCTTCTTCCTTATCTCTAATGGCAAAAGTAGTATCGTTACTTGCATCAAAACTTCTGGTTTGTTGCGTAATGGTTCCATTTGCTTCAAGAACTTCAATCATTCGTTTTATTTCAAAATCAATTGCTTTTTTAACATTACGAATTGAGTTTAAGTTTTTCACTTCTACTTTAGTACCTAATTTTTTTTCGCCTTTTATTCTTACAGAAATATTAGCATCGCAACGTAGGCTGCCTTCTTCCATATTACCATCGCAAATATGTAACCACCTAAGTAACCTTCTTAACTCGGTTATGTATTGGTAGGCTTCTTCGCTGTTATACAAATCGGGCTCGGTAACAATTTCAACTAAAGCTGTTCCGGCACGATTTAAATCTATACAACTTAAATCATCATATATATCATGAATACTTTTTCCGGCATCTTCTTCAATATGTATTCTGTTAAGCTGAATGTTTCGTTGAATGCCGTTAGTTTTAATAGTTACAAAACCTCCTTTACAAATGGGTGTGGTATGCTGTGAAATTTGATAGCCTTTTGGCAAATCGGGGTAAAAATAATTTTTACGGGCAAAATAATTATCTTTTTCAATATCGCAATGACAAGCCAAACCCAATTTAATGGCATACTCTACAGCTTTTTTATTGGTTTTAGGCAAAGTGCCGGGATGCCCTAAAGTAATGGCACTAACTTGCGTATTTGGTAATGCGCCAAATGCAATACTATCTCCACAAAATAGTTTACTATTGGTTTGTAATTGTGCATGTACTTCTAACCCTATTACTGCTTCATATTTATCGTATACTACCATAGCTGCAAAAATAATTGTATAACTGCATAGCAATGTGATAAAAGTTGGATTTAAGAAAATAAAACCCATCTTGAATAATCAAGATGGGTGCACATGAGAAAAATATTTCAAATTATAGATTAGCTGTTTTTAATCTTTTCGGAATTTTTATGTCAGAAGTTTCTGCCTTACCATTTCTTTTGTATTTTATTTTATATACATCTCCTTCCTTTAAATCTTTAATTCTGTTCCGCAAATCATCTACATCTTTAACATCGGCTCCATTTATTCCGGTAATAATATCATTTTCTTTTAATCCTGCTTTATCAGCCGGACTTCCATCATCTACATTAATCACTTTTACGCCATTTCCCTCTTCTACATCTTGTATTTGCAAGCCGATTCTTGGTTTATGAGCAGATGGGGGTAAATTGAAATAACGAAAATTATCATCGGGTGGTGGCATTCTGAAATTAAATTCCTTATCATCGAAGGCGAAGTTGTTGGGTTTATTTTTACCAAGTAGTACAGAGGCAGTAGCTTCTTTATTATCTCGCAAATAGGTTATTTTAACCTTATCTTGTGGCTTAAAATTTCCAATAGCTTTATGTAAATCCTCTCCATTTTCAATTTTTGTTTCATTTACTTTTGTAATAATATCTCCTACTTTTAACCCTGATTTTTCTGCTGCCGATTCTTTTGTAACATCGGTTATTTTAGCTCCCTTTTCGTCTTTTTCGGTAATTACACCTAAAAAGGCCTTATTTACATTATACTTAAATTTACCCTCGCCATAAGGTGTAACCATGCCTTTAAATCCTTCCGGACCCATAATGGTAATATTTCCATTTCCTAAATCGTTTAAAAGCACTTTGTCTTCTTCATTTAATTTTTCTACCGGCTTACCATTAATAGTTACTTTATCTCCATCTACTTCTACTTCAATTGTTTTTTTCTCTTTATCCTTGCCATCGCTTCTAATAATAATTTTTTCTTCTTTTTTTACATTAACCGAATCGGATTTTGTTTGAGAAAATACAGTTGGCATGCACAATAGCGAAAGTGCAGAGGCTAAGATAAATTTTGTATTCATAATCGATAATTTTTGTGTACGAAATTTTTAGTAGATCAAATGTAAGAAAGATTTTGAAATACGAAAACCTTC
>JAKAJX010000055.1 GCA_021824855.1 Bacteroidota bacterium
TGTATCAATTAAAACCATTTTAAAAAAAATATTTTAGTTACAAAATAAAATAGAACCAACTCCGTTTATATATATGTCCGATATAAAAAATATTTTTCGATATATAGATAGGAAATTATTAAAGATTGTTTTCATAGGGTACGGATTAAAAAAAGGCCGGGGTTTTTACCTTGGCCATGCTTTTTTATACTGTTATAGATTTAAAAGAATAGCCTTTTTCGGAAAAATATTCCAACATTTTTGGCAAACAATAACGCAACCTATCCCAAGCTTTAGTACTATCATGAAAAACAATAATACTGCCGGATTGTGTGTGCTGCAATACATTTGATAAACACTTTTCAGGAGTAATTGTTACATCAAAATCTCCACTTAATACATCCCACATGATTATTGAAAATGCAGAAGAAATGATTGCTGATTGATTTCTCATTATTCGTCCATAAGGTGGCCGAAATAAATTTGAATCAATTTCTGCCGATGCCAGTTTAATATCATTATTATATTCTTCCTTATTTGTTTTCCATCCGTTTAAATGACGATATGTATGATTGCCCACTGTATGACCTTCGGCAACAATTCTTTCATACAGATTTCTATACTCCGCAACATTTTTACCAATGCAAAAAAAAGTTGCTTTGGCCTGATATTTTTTTAATTCATCTAATACAAATGGAGTGGCAGTTTTGTGCGGACCATCATCGAATGTTAGATACAATACTTTTTCATCGGTATTGATCTTCCAAATGAAGGAAGGATATAATGCACGAAGCCACCAAGGCGTTTTTACAAGATACATAGACCAAAGATATGCAGCCGAAGTGTGCGACGCAACAGGCGATGCCATAAGTGCATTTGCTTGTTACATAATTTTTCTTTAGCCATTGAAGATTATCTTTGCGGCATGAATAAAAAAGTAAGAGTACGTTTTGCACCATCGCCAACAGGTGGTTTACATATAGGTGGCGTAAGAACTGTGTTATTTAATTATTTATTTGCCAAACATTTTGGTGGCGATTTTATTGTGCGAATTGAAGATACCGACCAAACAAGATTTGTAGAAGGTGCTGAAGATTATATTTTTGAAACACTTGCTTGGTGTGGATTAGAGCCCGATGAAAGTCCGAGACACGGCGGCCCGTTTGCACCTTACCGCCAAAGTGAACGTAAAACAATTTACAGAGAATATGCAGAAAAATTAGTGAAAGAAGGTTATGCCTATTATGCTTTTGATACTGCTGAAGAATTGGATGCCAAGCGAAAAGAGATTGCCAATTTTCAATACAATCAAACGTCGAGAACACAATTAAAAAATTCGTTAACACTGAGTGATGATGAGGTAAAAAAATTATTGGATAATAACACGAAACATGTAATTAGAATTAAAATGCCCGAAAACATAGAAGTAAAATTTACGGATATGATTCGAGGTGAAGTAAGTTTTAATTCGTCGCAAGTGGATGATAAAGTATTATTGAAAGCCGATGGCATGCCTACTTATCATTTGGCAGTGGTCGTGGACGATTATTTAATGCAAATAACACATGCATTTCGTGGTGAGGAATGGCTGCCGAGTGCACCGGTTCATATTCTATTGTGGCAATATTTATTTGGATTGGAAAATATGCCCGAGTGGGCACACTTACCATTAATTTTAAAACCCGATGGTAATGGAAAATTAAGTAAGCGAGATGGCGACAGACTTGGATTTCCGGTGTTTGCAATGGATTGGGTTGATCCGAAAACCAATGAAAAAACAATTGGATTTAAAGAGCGTGGCTTTTTACCCGAAGCATTTGTAAATATGCTGGCTATGTTGGGATGGAATGATGGAACTGAGCAAGAAATTTTTTCTTTGCAGGAATTGATAGAAAAATTTTCGATGGCACATGTACACAAAGCCGGTGCTAAATTTAATTACGAAAAAGCAAAATGGTACAATGGCGAATGGATAAAAAAGTTGGATGTGGCAAGCTACCAATTACAAGTTGCAGGTTTATTAAATGCCAATGGAATTGATGCCGATGAAAAAAAATTAGTACAGGTAATTGAGTTGGTAAAAGACCGTTGCAGCTTGCTGACTGATTTTGTGCAACAATCTTCTTTCTTTTTTAAATCGCCTGAAACTATTGATATTGCTGCTATTCAGCCAAAATGGAATGAGCAAAAGAATTTATTTTTCTTAGAATTAATTCGTGAGTTTGAGTTAATGCAATTTTGGAATCATGAAGCATTAGAAGAAGAGTTTAAAGAATTAGCAGCGGCAAATAAAATTAAACCTGGCGAATTAATGTTGCCTTTACGCATCATGTTGGTAGGCGGAAAATTTGGTCCGCATGTTTTTAATATTGCCGAAGTTTTGGGAAAAGATGAAACAATTAAAAGAATAAAACACGTTTTAAAAATTTTGAGTTGAGAATTAAGAGTGCTGAATGCAGATGTTCACAACTCATCATTCATCACTCTTAATTCATCATTCACATCATCCAATCTTTACCGATGTCATCGTTAAAGAGCCTCCAACAGCTTTGTCATTAAAGAAAGAAATGGAGTCATTTTTTTCTTTCAATCCCAATGAATAGATCAATGGCAAATAATGTTCGGGTGTTGGAATGGCCAACATAGCTTCTTTTCCTAGATATTGATATTGAATTAATTTATCGTGCATATCATTGGCAATTAATTCTTTAAAAGTATTATTCATCTGCAAAGCCCAATCGTAACCATAATTAGGCTCATTTAATTTATCCCAAGCCACCATTCTTAAATTATGAACAATGTTGCCGCTGCCCAAAATCAACACCCCTTTTTTGCGAAGAGAAAAAATTTCTTTTGCTAATTCGTAATGAAATTTGGCATCTTTTGTATAATCAATACTTAATTGCAAAACAGGAATATTTGCTTCGGGGTACATGTGCCTGATGATGGTCCATGCACCATGATCCAATCCCCAATCATGTGCCAGATCAACATTGGCAGAATGAATCATATCGGCTGTTTCCTTTGCCAATAAAGGGTTTCCGGGTGCAGGATATTGTACTGCATATAATTCTTTTGGGAAGCCGCCAAAATCGTGAATGGTTTCTGGAAAATCCATGGCAGTAATATGCGTTCCCTTGGTAAACCAATGTGCCGAAATAACCAACACCGCTTTTGGAACAGGAATTTGTTTGGCCATTGCCGACCATGTGCGACTGAATTCATTGTCTTCAATACCATTCATTGGCGAGCCATGACCAACAAATAAAACAGGCATTAACTGATGCTGTTGTTCTAAATTATTTGTAAAGCTTTTTAAACTATTGAAATTTTCAATATTCATTCAGCAAAATTATTTAAAGAAATATTGACGAGTTAACTTTCAAATTAATTTTCCGCATATCATCAATCTTACTACAGTTTCAATAAAGTATTTCTATCTTTCTAAAAAATCAGTTCATGCAAAACAGCAACCGAATTATTTATTTTTTTGCCCTCATTAAATTCATCATTCCATTTGTATTCATCAATGCTGCATTTGAACTGCACCGCGATGAATATTTGTATTTAGCCGATGCAGAACATTTGGCATGGGGCTATATTGAAATGCCACCCATGCTTGCCCTTTTAGGAGCTATCAGTAAATTATTCGGCAGTTCATTTTATGCTGTTCATTTCTGGAGTTCTTTGTTTGGTGCATTAACAATTATCTTAGTTGGTAAAATTGTTATAGAGCTGAAAGGCAATATGTATGCGATTTTTATTGCTTGTCTTGCTTTTTTATGTTCAGGATTTTTGCGAATGAATATTTTATTTATGCCCAATTTTTTGGATGCATTTTTCTGGACATCGAGCGTTTACTTCCTTATTAAATTAATCAACACTAACCACAAAAAATATTTGTATTATTTAGGTATTTGTTTTGGATTGGGCATGTTATCGAAATATACCATGGCATTTTTCATTGTTGCATTTTTAATAAGTGTTGTT
>JAKAJX010000114.1 GCA_021824855.1 Bacteroidota bacterium
CTTTCAACCAAATTAATTTTCTAAAAAATATGCCCATTTCGTGGGCGCAATTAGCAATATATACACTTAAAAAATTATCGCCATAATCTAATCCGTGAGCTATTCCTGCACCTAACGCATAAATATTTTTTAAAACAGCCGCATATTGCACACCAATTATATCGTGATTGGTTACAACATTAATATAATCTGATTTAAAAAATGCAGCAATAGATAAAGCTTTAATTTCATCAATACCCGAAAAAGTAAGGTAGGATAATTTTTCGGCTGCAACTTCTTCGGCATGACAAGGACCTAATAACGTAAAATAATTTTCGAGCTGAAAATTAAAATGCCGCTCTAAATAATCATTCAACAATTGATTACTATTAGGAAGAATGCCTTTAATGGCCGAAACTATTTTTTTATGCTCAAAAATATGTGTAGGCAGTTGCTCTAAAATATTTTCGATATATGCCGATGGAACGGCAATAATAATAATATCGCTATTGGTTATTACTTCGGTAACTGTTGTAGTTAAATTTAAAAGAGAGGTATTAAAATAAATACTGCTTAAGTAATGTGGGTTATGTTTACGTTGCTGTAAATGCTGCAAAGAATTACTGTTTCTAAAATGCCAATACAAGCTATTATTATTATCGGTTAAAATTTTAGCAATAGCTGTTGCCCAACTTCCACTGCCTATTAAGCCAATTTGCATATTCAATAATTAATTTAAATAACAAACTTACAAAAGCTTAAGGTATATTATGAAAACAAAAAAGGAAGCAGTTTGCTTCCTTTTCCTCTTATTACGATATTCTATTTTTTTATATCCTCGTATAATTTGTCTTTAGGGGTAACTACTACCTTAGTTCCATCATTTAAAGTTTTACTTACTGTAGCATAAGGACCGGTAATTACTTCATCACCTTCTTTTATACCTTCTGTAATTTGAATATTATTTAAATCTTGCACTCCGGTTTTTACTTTTACTTTTTTTACGGTATTATTTTTTTGCAAAACAAAAACTACTTCTTCAGGTTCGGGTGTAGTTGCCGATTCGCTATTAGTTGTTGATGCAGCAGCATCTTTCTTTTTATCTTTTTTATCGGCCACTTTATCTCTTGTGGTTACGGCATTTAGTGGAACGCTTAAAACATCTTTTTCGGTTCTTGTTTCAATATCGGCACTGGCACTCATACCCGGGCGAAAAGGAAAACTTCCTTTTTTAATTAAATCTCTATACCCATCAACAAATAAGCGTATATGCACTTTGTAATTAGTAACATCGGTACTTGAAGTGGTAGTAGTGGTGGTATTAGGATTGGCTATTTTAAAAACAATACCTTTAAATTTTCTATTATTATAAGCATCAATCTCTACTAAAGCAGTATCACCAATTTTAACTTTAGGAATATCGTTTTCACCAACATCTACTTGGGCAACAATACTATTCATATCGGCAATTCGCATAATTTCTGTACCCAAACTAAATTGGTTACCGGCAATACGTTCTCCTTTTTTTACATCCAATAAACTTACAACGCCATCCATTGGTGCTACAATAGTTGTTTTTTCTACATTTTTTGCTGCACTGGTTAAGTTAGCAGCAGCACTTTTTTCCGAAGCTTCGGCTGCTTTAATATTTTCTTTGGAAGCATTGTAGTTGGCTAAAGCCGATTTATATGCTTGTTCCGATTGTTCAAATTCAAGTTTAGAAATTACCTTATCGGCTAATAATTGTTTTTGCCGATTATATTGCTCGGATGTTTGATCTAAGATGGCTTTTAAAGATGCGGTAGTAGCAGCAGCATTGGCTACTTGTGCTTTATTTTGTGCAACAATTGCAGAAGCTTGATCTTGTTGTGAAATATAAATATCGGGATATACTTTGGCTACCATTTGCCCTTTTTTCACAGTATCACTTTCATCTACATTTAATTGTACAATTTCGCCACTAACATCAGAACTTACCTTTACTTCAATTTCAGGATATACCTTTCCGCTGGCAGTAACTGTTTCAATAATAGTACGCTTTACTGATTTTTCGGTAGATACTTTTATTCCTTCTTCTTTACCAATTACACCGGCAGCTTTTAGTCCAATTAATGCTCCAATAATTACCACTAACCCAATTATTACCCAAAGCAGTTTTTTATTCATATAGTTGAATTTCTAATTAAAAAAATAGTATCGCACATTATAATTTTATACCTAATCCTTTATAAAATTCTAATAATTTCATTTTAAAGATATAATCGTATTCGTTTGCAATTACATTTAATTTGGCTGTTGTTAAATTATTTTGATTAGTAATTAAATCTAAAATTCCTAATAAACCAATTTCATATCTCTTTACAGCCACATCGTATGCTTTTTGCATACTTTCTACATTTTTTTTGCTGGCATTTAATTTTTGAAAAGAACCAACGGCATTTGAATACGCAGTATAAACATTTTGTTTTAAAGTAACATCTGCCAAATCGCTTTGCAATTGAATGTTTTGAAGATTTAGTTTAGAATTTTCGTACGCAATTCTACTTTGACCATTGCTAAAAATAGGAACAGTTATGCCAAAAAATAATCGTTGTGTAAAGTTATCGCTTATTTGAGTGCCGTAACCTTTCCACCAGTTTCCAAAAGATTTTTGCGTATATGAATAATTAACAATTGGCGTCATTACATTATAATTTACTCCTCCAACATTTACAAAATTACCTGTAGGTACATTTCCTACAGTTGTTGCACTGCTGGGGTCTATGCCTTTTAAATAATTAGCAAAGTTGGATGACAAGCTGTACCCTGCACCAATGGTTGGAAATAAAGCAGCTTTAGAAGCTTTAATATTTTCTATAGCTCCTTTTATTTTTACTTTAAAAGATTTTTGTTGTGGTTGTGTTCCTAATGCCATTCTAAATACCACATCGGGCTGCAAATCGCCGAAACTTTCAACAGGTATTTTTTCCACATCGGGAGATTCTACTTCAAATGGAGCTGCCATATCTAAATTAAGTGTAGCTTTTAAAGCCAACATATTAATATCATAATTGGCCTGAGCGGTAATTAAATTACTACTATCGGAAGATAGCTTGGCATCCATTTGAATAACATTTAACTCGGGTATAATGCCTGCGGCTAATTGTTTGCGAGTAATATCTAATTGCTCTTGTGTTTGTTTAACCTGCACCTGATTTACTATTACTTGTGCTTGAGAAGATAAAACCAATAAATACGCATTTACTACATTTAATGAAACATCGTTGGCGGCTTTTTCTATATCAATATATGCACCTTGGGTATTTAACTTTTGCGATTCAACACTGTGCTTTAATTTTCCCCAATTATATAAAGTTACACCACCCTGCAAAGCATAATTTTGGGATAACAATTGGGTGGTAGTAAATAAATTGGTGGTGGGATCGATAGAACGACCAAACAATGGTGCTAAATTGGTACTAAACCCCACTGTTGGATACAAATTAAGTTGTTGCTGCTTTAACTGCAAAGCACTTAATCTTGCCTGAACATCGGTTTGCTTAACCGAAATATTATTTTTTATGGCATAGTCAACGCATCTACGCAAATCCCATTTTTCCTGTGCTGATACCGAAAAAAATATTGTACAACTTATAATAGTAAATAAATATTTCCTCATTCAACAAAAATAAAGGAATAATGTCTACATATTAAAAATTTAGACAAACGGAAACTTAGCTTTTCAAAAGGATTGTATATCCTTTAAGAGAATTTAGCTTTTTTTAAAGCCTGTTCTATATCGTTAATAATATAATCGGCATCTTCCAATCCAACATACAGCCTCGTTCTTCGGTGTTCGGGTATTGCTGCATCAAATAGTTCTCGCTTAAACCCCGAACAAGCAGGTATAATTAAACTTTCATACCCACCCCAACTAACGGCCATTAAAATATGTTGCAATTCGTTACAAAATGTTTCAATTGTTTCAACAGCGGTGGCTTT
>JAKAJX010000073.1 GCA_021824855.1 Bacteroidota bacterium
TGTTCTATCTACCCCCCAGCTTAGAAATATACCTAAAAAGAAGAACTGTTGTGCCGGCGGTGTGATAGATTGTTTTTTTAATCCGTTATACGAATATTGATAGCCATAAATTTGATTACTGTTTAATGCATTGGTAATACTTGCAACCACAACAATAAATGATTTTGCTTTTTGTTTTCCGAGTTTGGGAAGATAGTTTAAGCTAAACCCTAAGTTGTTGTACGATGGCGTAGTACCCTCATCGCCAATGCTGTATTTATTTCCGTTTGGATACATAAAATAATAAGGTCTTCCGGTTGCATACGTATAAGTGAAATTAAAACCTGTTTTTATGCTTGTAATAAATTTTTTGGTAACAATACTTATTGTATGCGGTGTTGCAAAATTGGGTTGCAATTGCGTGGGATAATATTGAAAATTTCTTTTGGTATCGAGATACGAATAGCTAATCCAATAATCTAAACCTTTAAAAGTTTTCTTATCTCTCCAAAACAATTCTATTCCTTGTGCATAGCCATTCCCAGAGTTGTTGTAGGTAGGATATGTTTTTACTAAATTGTCGTATTTCTTATAATAAGCTTCTATTCTAAAAGTATAATCTTTATTCATTTTTTGATAATTTAAAATATAATGTGTGGCTTTGGTATAATTTAAATTAGTGCTGAATTGCAGTTCTATTAGTTCGGGTTTTTGATAAAATATGCCATAAGCAAAACTCATTTGAGCATCCTTGCCTGTTTTATACGCAAAAGATAGTCGAGGTGCTACATTAAATTTATTGATGATGGAAGAATATTCTGCTCTTATGCCCGAGTTGATAGCAATATCGTTTGTTACATACAAATCGGTTTCGGCAAATGCAGCGGTAAAGTGATCGGGCAATAAATAGTTGAAGGTAGCCGTAGGTGTATTGATTAAAGATTTATTGAATGCATACCAATGCTCGGCACCAAAGCGTATGGCATTTAATCCGGAAAACTTTTTTTCAAAAACAAGTTTTAATTGAGATAAATTTTGCTGATTGTGTAGTTTAAAATTCAGGCTATCTATATAAACTTTACCCGTATAAAGGGTAGTGTTATTTTTATTTTCAACTTGTTCGGTAATTTTATCGGTATTAGTGCTAAAACTCAATCCTACATTCATTTTCCAGCTATTGCCTAAATATTCTCTCCAACTTAAATTATTATACCAATTAATATTTTTTACTTCGAAAGCATTGTTTAAATCGCTGCTATCAATATTGGGAGTTCTTAGTCCAAAATGCCCATAGCTAAAAGTGGTGTAATATTTTATCATGCCGCCGGTTTTTGTTTTAATTCTGAAATTAGCATCGGCTGTATGATATTCGGGATAAATAAAATTGTCAAATTTTTGTTTCACTATTCCATAATACAATAAGAGATTGGTATATCCATAATTAGCACCCCAAGACGAGCGTTTATTTTTGGCTAATTGTTGAAAACCGCCTCCAATAAAAACAGATGAAATAGAAGCATTTGCTTCAGATTTTTCCGGCAAATCAATACTTTCTAAAATAAGAGCGGATGATAATGCTTGTCCATACAAAGCCGAGTAGCCTCCGGTACTAAAAATTGTGCCTTTAAATAAGTTGGGAGAAAATCTTCCTCGAGAAGCAATATCTGTAATGCTTGTAAAATAGGGGTTGTTGACTACCGTTCCATCAATAAACTGTTTGGTTTCGTAACCTGCACCACCTCGAACAAATAAACCTTCCTGTTCGCCAATTTGTTGAGCTCCCGGTAAAGTTTTAACCGCAGCGGTAATATCGGCATTGGCACCACCTGTAGTAAGTATATCTAAATTACTTAAAACTGTTGAGGCTCTTTTTTTATCTCCTGCGGCAAAGCTTCCTGCGGTAACCATTACGGCTTTTAGCTCTGTAATTTCTTCTTTTAATGTAAAATTTAGTTGCAATAAATCTTTTGAAGGGAGTATAATTTTATGTGTTTCGGCTTTGTATCCTACCGACTTAGCTTCAATCCAATACTCGCCTTTTTCGAGTGTGGTGAATGAATATTTACCCAAAGCATCGCTTACTGCTCCATCGTAAGTTCCCTTAAGCGTAATAGTGGCATTGGGTAATACGTGACCTTTATGGTCTTTTATGATGCCATAAATTTTTGTTTGCGTATAGGCAGTAATTGTTGTAAATAAAAAAAATGTGTAAAATAGTTTGATCATTTCCTTCGATTCAATGTAAAAATAAAATAGTTTATAAAATAAACCAAATTATTTATTGAAGTATATTTATAAAAAAAGTGTCTTGTATTTGTACAAGACACTTTTTTATTGATTATCGTTTTTACTTTTTAAAATGCGGAATAATGCCATTGGCTAATTGAACCATTTTTTTCAATCCATCCTCGGGTAAATTACCTTTTTTAAATTCGGTAAGAACTTCCGGTAACTTAACTTCTAATTCATTTAAAAATTGTTGTTCAAATTCTTTTACTTTTTTAACAGCCACTTCGCGTAATAAACCTTGTGTACCTAAATAAATAATGGCCACTTGTTTTTCAACGCTATAAGGTGAATATTGTGGTTGTTTTAAAATTTCTACGTTGCGTGCACCTTTGTCTAAAACTAATTTTGTAGCGGCATCTAAATCGCCTCCAAACTTCGAAAATGCTTCCATTTCTCTATAAAGTGCCTGATCTAATTTAAGTGTACCGGCCACTTTTTTCATTGATTTTATTTGTGCATTTCCTCCAACACGACTTACAGAAATACCCACGTTAATGGCAGGGCGAATACCGGAGTTGAATAAATTACCTTCTAAAAATATTTGTCCATCGGTAATTGAGATTACATTAGTTGGGATATAAGCAGAAACATCGCCGGCTTGAGTTTCTATGATAGGCAATGCTGTTAATGAACCACCACCTTTTACTAAGTGTTTTATACTTGCAGGAAGATCGTTCATGTTTTTTGCTACATCATCGTTGGTAATAATTTTAGCTGCTCTTTCTAATAAGCGGCTGTGTAAATAAAATACATCACCGGGATAAGCCTCACGGCCTGGCGGGCGACGAAGTAATAAAGATACTTCGCGGTATGCAAC
Source organism: Bacteroidota bacterium (assembly GCA_021824855.1). GTDB lineage: Bacteria > Bacteroidota > Bacteroidia > Chitinophagales > Chitinophagaceae > JAKAJX01. The sequence goes on from JAKAJX010000073.1 coordinate 3,086, forward strand.
AGCTTGTTTTGAAAGATCATCATAAATAATTAAAGCCGGGCGACCGCTATCGCGGAAAAATTCGCCAATGGCAGCACCGGCAAATGGGGCATAAAATTGTTGTGGAGCAGGGTCTGATGCAGATGCAGCCACAATAGTTGTATAAGCCATTGCTCCATTATCTTCTAATGTTTTCATTACACCGGCAACGGTTGAAGCTTTTTGTCCAATAGCTACATAAATACAATACACCGGTTTTCCGGCAGCATAAAATTCTTTTTGGTTAATAATTGTATCAACTGCAATAGCAGTTTTACCGGTTTGGCGGTCGCCAATAATTAATTCTCTTTGACCACGGCCAATAGGTATCATAGCATCTATTGCTTTAATTCCGGTTTGTAAAGGTTCTTTTACAGGCTCACGATAAATAACACCCGGAGCTTTACGTTCTAAAGGCATTTCGTATAATTCGCCGCTAATAGGTCCTTTACCATCAATTGGTTCACCTAAAGTATTAATTACGCGGCCTACTAAACCTTCTCCAACTTTAATAGATGCAATTTGTCCGGTACGTTTTACTTTGGCACCTTCTTTAATATCTCCACTTTCACCCATTAGTACCACACCAACATTATCTTCTTCTAAGTTTAAAGCTATTGCACGCACGCCATTTTCAAATTCAACTAATTCACCGCTGCGTACATTATTTAAACCATATACACGAGCAATACCATCGCCTACTTGAAGTACGGTTCCCACTTCTTCTAAATCGGCAGTAGCGTTGAAATTGCTTAGCTGTTGTCTCAGTATCGCTGATATTTCATCTGGTTTAATGTCTACCATATTTCGAGCTTTTTAAGTTTAATTTTTATTTTAT
>JAKAJX010000201.1 GCA_021824855.1 Bacteroidota bacterium
AAAGTTTAATTTCCTGCTCTTTTGTTGCCCTGCATTCCAATTGCAAATAAGTATCAGGGTTTTTATTAAATGTTATTTTCTTTAGCGGCACATTCAATTCCTCTATCACTTCCTTGATTTTATCCTCCTCATTAAACAACCATGTACGGTAATTTGTAAGTGCATCAAGCATACTTTTATCCATATAGTCTTTAAAGCGTCGCTTATGCTCCACTAATCGCTGGTTTTTAATAGTTTTATACAAATCCTCTAATTCTTCGAGGCTGGTTAGGCTCGCATTTATATTCATCACATCACCAGTCCAATCTGGAAAATCTTTTAGTATCTTCTCTGTAGGGTTAACAAAAGCATTAACAAGGGATATAGTTTTTAAATTCAAATCATTAAACTCACCATTTACAATTCCATATTTTGATTTTACTTTATCACCCAGCAGCTTTCTTAAATTTTCTAATTCTCCTAGGTTGTCCGGATTTGTATTGCTGATTTTTTCAATTGCAATAAAGTTTTCAATTGCTCTATTACCCTCATCTGTCAGATCATCAAACTGGATATTCAGTTTCCTGACATTCTTTTGATTGTATTCACTTTCAAGTTTACCAATTTTTTTACTGCAATCCTCTTTTAAAGTTCGCTTAATACCTAAATCTTTTTCTACAATTTCTAATTGGGCAGATATTGTTCTATACTTATCGGATGACTTTTTAAGCTCCTCTATTTGCCGGTTTATTGATTCGATTTTTTCGGCATGTTGCTGCCAGTTAACCTCATTAAAGGATTTAACATCAGCAATTAAAACGATCAGAGGTCTTTTGTCTTCAATAGATTTGATTTGGGGAGCAATCTCCTGAAGTTTTTTAAATAGATCGTCATGTTCCTTTTGCAGCATGTATTTATTTTGCTGAAGCAATTGTATAGTGTCCTTGTTATCCCACCCTAGAGTATATTTAATTTTGCTCCATCTATTAGGGCGGTCATCTTTTTCATGGCGATTGTTATTCCTTATAAGTCCATTTGACGTAATTGCTTTTTGAGAACCATAAAATACGTCAAGGTCATCAGTACAATAATAATTAAACCTTTCCATCATCTGATGCTCCAGCCATTTAGTATAAAAACCGGAATCTTTAATTTCAATTTTATTTAACAATGAATCATCGTCGTTTGGCCAACGCATAATGGATTCACTTTGCTTTCTGTCCATTCGCTGATAAACCAATTTGGTCTGTAAATTATTAGAATGTACAAAATGGTTTACCTGCTTGTTGTATTTTTCCGGCACCAATAATTGCAAAGAAAAACTGTGTAATACACGCTCAATCGTATCTTCCCAATGCAATGAATCCTGACGAACTTTTATGAGTTCGCCAACAAAAGGTAATTCTTCCTCACCAACTTCTAACAAATCTAGCAAACGCTTCCTTACGGTAATCAAGTCGTCATCTATACGATTTTTCCTTCCTAAAAAGGAAGTTATTTTTCTTTGTAAATCTTCAATTTCGGCAGCGATTTTTTCTTTATCGCTTTTTATTGTAAATCTGGAATGAGTTAATTCCTCATACCGCTGAGTAAGAGAAATATTAAGCTGCTCAATTTTCGTGGAGTTCTCTTTAAAAGACAAGTCAGTGAGATGGGTTTGAAGCCCAAGCTTTCCAGCAAGGTTCGTATAATCATCAAAATTTTTCTTCTTTGTGTCTTTGTCTTTAGCTTCTGAAGCTTTGTCCTTATTTAATAATAGAATTTGTGAATCAATATTCAATAACGCTTTTTGAGAAATAAGCTGCTTTTGTTCATCTTCCAACTGCTTAATCCCAGCTTCAATAATTCCTTGTTCACTTTTAATAGCATCAATTTCAACTTCTATTTTAGCAATGTGAACATCTAATAAGTTATATTCGATTTTATCAAGAAAGAAGGGTAATTGTCCCTGAACAAAAGTTAATAGTGAAAGGCTTACCGTCAGTTTCGCAAGTTGATTCTTGTTTTCAATAACAGGTTCTAACAACTCTAGTTGCTTTTCATCTTTCTGAATTGCCTTATGACTGATTAGTAAATCATTATAATGGTCATACAGTCCTTTAAACTGTTCTTCAGCTTCCGGTCCTTCAAGCATTTGGTGTCTTATAAACTGTGTCAGATCACCCAATACCTTTATACCTACTGTTTGATTAAATAGGGATAAAGCCTTTTCTTTTAATCCAAACAGATCGCTGAATCTTGCAGCATAATCTTTGAAACTCTCAAATAAGTCTGTTTTCGGGAATTGTTTTGACAACTTCTTTTTCCATTCTCCTTTCATATCAAAATGGTCGGCACCAAAATGCTCATTGATATTTAATTGATATGGCGCAACAATAAACACTTTTTTTAACGCCCCGCTGCTAAACCAACGAACCTGTACTAATGTAACGGTATGTAGTGTTCCAGCATTTTGAAAACAAGCTAACAAAACGGAGTATGGATTATCTGATTTATTTCTTAGTTGTTCTGTCTTTGATTTCTCGTCTAGCTCTGAATATGTTTTTCCAAAATGACCCCAGAAGTAAGAGTTTTCATCCCTTTCCTTTTTTATTTCTGCTCCCGAAGATTGATTGTAAAACCTTTTATTACTTGGAACCAATAAAGTAAGTAAAGCATCAATTAAAGTAGTTTTGCCACTACCGTTTGCACCAGTAAGTAATGAGGTCTTCCCATTGGTCTGTAACTTATATACCTTACCATTAAAAGTACCCCAATTGAATACTTCCACGTATCTCAATCTGTAGCCGCCTTCTGAATTATTGCTGTTGAATAGTGTTGACATAGGTTCCTAACTTATTCTTAATTTGTTCCAGTTTATCGTTATTAACTAACGCTTTTAAAATTCTTTTTACTTCATATTGGTTATTGTCTTTATTAACCGGATCTTCACGTGTCAATTTCAGGATACCGATACTTTGTAAACTGTTAATCGGCTTTGAAAGTTCCTTCCAGAGTTTACTTTTATTGGTCTGTTCTTTATAAAAAAGCTCAATTCTTTCTTTAATATCTTTTTGTGTAAGAAACAGCTTTGTTCCTTCGCTTTTAATATCGAATTCCTCTAACATTTCTCTTAGTATTACACACAATAAGGTTGTCTCATAATTCATTGTTTGCTTCCGCATTAGTCTTGGCAATGGATTTTCATCATTTTCGTCCGATTCAGGTTGCATAATTCTGGCAAATCCATCAACTTCATTTATTAAAAGCTCAATACCAATTTTGCCAAAATAGTCTTGTATTGATGATTGCCATGATTGCAAATCACGCCAAACTAATTTTTCATCAACATATATTGGCCCTTGCAATAGCTTTATTATCACATGAGCATATAGGGCTCTCGATGTAGTAGTTTCCATTTCTTTATTTAATTGTTTGGCTTAGTATAAATAATCATTGGCACATTTATTTTTCTTTTCTCAATCCAAATCGGGTCAATAGTTTCTTCCAGTATTATATGATGATTACTTCCTGAAGCAATAGAAAAATACCCAACAACTTCGCTTAAACCATTCTCTAGTCCGTAGTTTTCTACGATTTCTTTTAAAGTTACTTGTGTTTTATTTTGAAGCATAGAATCTATTCTTTTTACTAGCTTCTTCTTATCAATCGTAAACTGATCAAACAAAGATTTAAAATCAACTTCTGATGAAATAGCTCCGCCAAGTCCATCGGGAAATTGAACCGTGATTGCATCTGCTTTATCATCCCCTAGTTCCCATCTGTCTATAAGATTCAAATCAGGCTCATCTTCTATTTCAAGAAATTCATCATCTTTAAATCGACTATCAGTTATAGCGTAAGCAAATTGCCTTATCTCACCTATCAATTCAATAGCCCTTCTCCTTTCTAGCATGCTTTTTTCTGAAAGCACACGACTAATTTTTTCACTAAGCTTTCGATTGGCATCAATTACCTTTTTACCTGAAGCATGCAGATATCTTTTCAAACTTTTCAAAAACCTGTCATTTCCATACTCAATATTTCTGTCTTTCAAAAGCTGATACAATTTTTCTGTAAGCTGAGAAAACTCCTGTTGTTTCCTTTCATCCATGAGGAACTCCCAGAATCCTTTGAAACTTTTGCCCTGATCTTTCCCTTCAATTTCATCTAAGGCATCTAAAGCAAATACCAATAAAGAACCTTTCACCACATCCTTTTCGGTATATTTCCTTTGTATGTCTTTCCGTATTTGTTCAAAATTTTGTTCTACTTCGGTAAAATCGCTCAATAATTCTCTTGCGACTTTATTAAGGTCATAAAACCGTTCTTTAATCTCAGTATCATCATAAACTATCGGACTTTTACCAGTCTTCAATAAATTAATTTCATTTTCGATTTCCCATTTTTTCTTTTCCAACTCCTGAATTCTCAATTCTGCATTTTCTGTGCTTTGCTCTATCATTTCCTGCAATCTGAAAAATATATCCTTAAAACGGCTGTTTGTTCCCACAAATTCACGCGTCTGTAAATCATCAATCCACTTCATTACTTTCTGAGTATCACTAGTAAGTTCGTGGAGATCTTCTCCATCATCATTAGGATATTTTCTTAAAAATCCTGCATTACTCCATTTTTCGATGTATTGAGCAGCTTTTAAAGAATTATCGTCAAATAGTGTATTAGCTTCAAGTTCATCGTCCTTTTCCTCGTACTCCAGATCTTCAAGATAGCCTTCCAATTTATTTCTGAGTTCTGTATTAGTAATGGTCGTAATGTGAGCCTCTTTAAATACCTTATAGAAGAAAGAAAGTGTAAATGGAGCACTCTTGGCCCTTAACAATATCAAAGGCTTTGAGGTTTTAAATTGAAATGATATAGAGTCAAAATTCATTAAATTTCAAACAAATTAAATATTGCTTGCAATGTGATTCAAAGTTAAACCAATTAAGAATAAATACTGAATTTCATTTATTTGAAATGCGAATTAATTTAAGTTTTTGTAAATTAACCGATTGAAAATGTACCTATCATACTGAAGAAGATTGATCATTATTTTAGTTGGTGAAAACCATCACTTTTGTCATTGCCATTATAAATAATTTTCAATATTTAATCCCCTTTTATTCATTCATCCCCTTAACCAACAATTGCCTTCAAAAGAGTGTATCATTTCTTAAGTTTTGATTAGCATTACTTAGTTTTTCATTCTCTACTTTTAGTTTATAAATTTCTACATTTATTGAATTCACGACAACTTGATATCGATATTCGAGTTTTTCAATTAATTGTTTATCGATTAGACTATTTTTTAGTTGAACATTAATTTGGTTCTTTAATCTTATCGCCTTTCCTTGATATTCGCCCAATACCCCCTGTAATTGAACTTCTCCAGTTAATGATTCGAGTTTTTTATTTAATCGATTGAATTCGCTTTTTAATTCTTCTATTGTAAATGATTTTGTTTTGTTGTCATTCAATCTAAATCGTATTGATAAATTAAAATCAGAACTATAAGCTTTGTGCGTTTGTTCACCCTTTGCTGGTTTCCATTTTGGCATTATACTTATAACTCTCACAGCTTCATTTTCTAAATTAAATCCAATCGTATCTTTATTATCAACTCTTATATTTTGTATTTCTCCCTCTTTAGATACTGTAAAGTGAACTTTAATACTTCCTTCAATTTCATTTCTTCTTGCATCTTCTGGGTATCTTAAATGATCATAAATAAACTGCCACATTGCTTCTATTCCACCAACAAATTCTGCATTAGTTGCCACTTCTAAAACCTTATCCTCTTTTTCGTTATTTTGCTCTCTGTATTCCTTTGTTGTATTTTCTGTACTCGAGTTTTTTATTTTATTACTTATTGGCGTTTCTTCAATTTTATCGGCACTATTAAATACAAAAAATTGAGCTATACCATTATCAGATGAACCTAAAAAACTTAATACTCTTACATATTCATAGTGGGCACTTAAAAATTGTACCACTAATTGGCTAGGAGCTGATTTGACAAAGAGCCCCCAATTACCTCTTAAACCAAACGGTTTTAATGTAGGTGCCTCATAAGTCGTTTGCTCTTTGCCATCCATTACACTTAACAAATACTCCTCATCTTTTACTTCCACTACAACCGTTTTATTTTCTTTGTTATGTGAAGCTAATATCGTGTACCGATTTTGTCTACTCCAGCTTTAAAAATTTTATATGTCGTAACATACTGATCGCTTTTAAAAGAAGTTGAAGCTGTGTATTCAAATTTTTCCTTTGCTCCTGTTTGTAAGGTGTATAAATAAAGTGTATACCTTATTTGTGCATTTGATAAAATACTTGCAACTACAAATATTGCAATCATCAATACTCTTTTCATTTGCTTGAGTTTTTGTTTGCTGGAAGCTCCCACTTTTACCTACATAACATATATGTTACACTCAAAAATAATTGATTTATTAACACATATCATATATGTTATGATAACGTGTATGATATATTTTCACTTTAGCTAAGTGAATAATATCAGGAATCAGGCTTATATCAATTCGTTTGGTGCTAACGTTAAAAAATTACGCTTAGCTCGTAAATATTCTAGAGAAACACTTGCTGCCTATGCTGGTATTGAAACAATGCAGGTCTATAGAATTGAAACAGGAAAAGTAAATACAACTATATCTACTATTTTACATTTGGCAAAAGCATTAGAAGTATCACCAAAGAAATTGTTGGATTTTGATTTTACATTGAAAGACTAATCTTTTTTTATAGTCACAGCTTTTGAACACACACTTCATTTTTTGTTCTCAAATATTTTCCATCTAGTGAATGTTACATTCAAATTCATTCACCCTTATGGCTAAACAAAAATTAAGTAAGAAACATAAGCTATTGTTATTATCTTTTATTGAGGGAACAAATATTTCAGTTTTATCAAGTTCTTTACGAACCATACTGCTTGATTATATTGCTCAAAACAAAGATTTCCTACCGATTGATTTTGATGTTCAATTGAAGGAATGGAGTTTGTTGTTTGAATTTTTGGATTCACTTAAATAAAAAAAGAATGTCTAAATTTTTAATAGACATTCTTTTATTTTCAAACAACATAACTTTTAGGAATTAATTTGAGTAACTAATATTTTACTAACTTTTTTTGGATCAAAAATTAGTTCTGCTACCCTTTTATTTTTAATCACTCGGGTACGCTTTACTTCAAATCCAATTTTCTCATAAAACTTTATAGAGTTTTTGAGGTCTGTAGCAAAAATTGATACATTTTTTACTTCAACAACTTTTTTTGATGTTGTTTTTACTTTGGCACTATAGCTTGCCAATAGCTCTTTCTTTTTTTCCATCTTAGTGGTTTTTAAATTTTAAGAAATGATTTTTTAAATCATTATCTACTCTTATCCACTAAGGGGTGTCCCACCCCAAAAATAAATTCATTTTTTGGATGTTAAGTCTTTCGTTTCTAACTACTTTTTGTGTGTTTTTCAATCTAAAATGCTTATGCTCAATTACTTATAACCATTGCATAAAATCGCTTAAACCTCTGACTTTGCGTTTTTTATTTATTTAACATTTCGTTAACATTAAATAAAGAACGACTTTTCTTGAAATATCTATAAAGAATTTTCAATAAATAGGTAATAAATTTATTACCTTCACATGCATGAAATCCAGCGAACTGGTTCGGCTACTTAAAAAAGATGGATGGTTCGTCGTAAGGCAAACAGGAAGTCACATGATCATGGAGCATCCTACGAAAAAAGGTCAAATAGTTTGCCCCTACCATGGTAGCCATGAAGTAGGTAACGGCTTAGAAAAGAAAATTAAAAAAGATGCCGGATTATAATAAAAAACTAAACTATGAAAATTGAAATTATCGTTGAAAAAACTAATACCGGATATTCAGCATATAGTGAAAAGTATCCCGTTTATACAGTAGGTAATACACTGGCAGAATTAAAAATAAATGCTTTAGAAGCACTTAATCTTTTTTTTGAAAAACAAAGAAAACATATTGAAGAAAAAGATTTGAAAATTACTTTGGACTTACCTCAGTTTTTTGAATTCTATAAAGTTATTAATGCAAAAGCTCTTTCTGAAAGAATAGGTATGAATCAAAGTCTACTAGCACAATATATTAACGGCAATAAAAGACCTTCCACTGCTCAAACCAACAGAATTTTAAAAGGTGTACAGCAAGTAGGTAAAGAACTTGCAACCATCCAGTTTGTTAATTAGTATTAGCAATTGATTGATTTATTTGTTGCCCCCTAAATTTTCTCTTATTTATTACAACCATGAACACCAAATTCTTTTTAAAAAAAAGGGGGGACTGATTATTCATTTTTTTAAAGCTTTTATGCAAGGCTGCATCTACCTTAACAATTGAATACATTTTTTTGCAGGTCACAGTAACCTCACCTTACTTCTTTTAAAAATAATATTAAATAGTAAAGCAATAGTATAATCTTAATATATACTCTTTAATACTCTTACTATAGAAGATTATATATACGCCTATATAGGCCATTTCTTTTTTTTGAACAGACTAGCAACAGGTAACATAAAAAATAATAAAAGGCAAACTCTCACTGTTGTAGCAGGTTTCATTGAAAAAAGCCATTACAAATAATTATTTATGAAATTCACAATTTATTTTGTGCATCTTGATGCCGTAAACAATGATTTGAACAGTTTGCATAGTTTACATGGTTTGCCTGCATCAGAAAAAAAAACTGAAATATGAAAATTAATGTAATGCTTAATTCAGATTATATGCTTATACTTTAATGTAAATTGCTTACAAATGGCTAATCAAATTAATACTCCTACTCTTGATGACATATTTGATTTAAAATCTAATATGGAAAATTTACTATCAGCCGAAACTACTTTCATTCAAAATGAGGTATTAAGAATTTGCTATTATGGTGATTTTAAACAAGCTGATATCAAAAAACTAGAAAAGAAGCAAAGGGTTTCAATTCTTTCTCGCCTGATTGATTATTATTTTAGTTTAGAAATATCTTCTGTAGAAGCTAAAAAAAATGGCAGAAAAATATTACTAAATGATATAGGTCAAAACCAATCATTGGTTGCTATTGATTTGAATAATCTTCAAAATGAATTAAATGCCAAAGCTATTTTTAAAAGAGTATTTCAGTTTGCAATGGCGAATAATTACAAACAAAAAATAACTTTTACAAGCTTTTATCAATTTGAAAAAAATAGATGGAAAAATATTCTTCAGTATTTTACTATACTGGACAGAGAATATATATTAATCAGTATATACCTAAACATCACTTCAACAATTATAGCCAAAGAGATTATTATCGATTCAAATAAACAATCATCATTTGGTATTGATCCCTCCAATGAAATTAATCTTCAAAAACTATTTTATAAGCTGACTGAAAAAATAAACTTTATTCATATTCCTGTTATGAATAAAGAAAACAAACTCCATAAAGAAAAGCCAGCAGGTATTAAAGAAGCAGTAAAAATAATAAGCGCAAAGGACTATCTAAAATTTGAAAGCGTTATTTATTTTGGATGCCCCACTACTATTGCTTGTTATATTCTCGATCTACTCAATAAAAAAATAGGAAATAATAATCAACTAAATGGTTACAGCATCGAAAGAAGTCAAAAAATTAAAATCTCTCCGAGCAAATTAAAGCCTGATCAACAATTATTAAAAAACTTTGAATACTTAAATAGAGCGGTATACGCTAAATCACTTAGTAGAATAAAAAATTATATTAAGAATCCCAACTCTACAGAATCAAAAATTTTAAAGCAAATAAATCCTATTCTTAGAGAACACCAACTATTGTAAATATAACTGTCACTACTATATATAATTACTGTTTTTTAATAGTGACAATATTATTTTACACTCCACTACTGTGAAATAATTTGCATGGCATAAAATGTAAATAATATGTCTGCAAATGAATTATTAAGCAAAGAAATTTTAAACGCTAAAGAAGCAGCAGCTTTTTTAAGCATCAGCCTTCAACAGCTGTATAAATTAAGTGCCAACGGCACGCTGCCTACCTATTGTCCTACGGGTGGAAGAATTTATTTCAAAAAATCTGAAATCGAAGAATGGGTGTTCTCCAAACGAAGGGCTTCTGTAAAAAATATTAATACAAAAGCTTACAAATTTTTAAATAATAAACAATTATAAAATGGAAAATTTAAACATCTCAATGGTCAAAAATGACCACGTAACCGTCATCGGTTCAACAACAATTGAAAAAGTTTATGAACTTTTAAAAAATCCAGCCTCACCACATCGGGAGGCTGTTGAAGAAATCAGAAGACTCTTCACCATTGGTTCTGCTCAATTTGCAGACAAAGAAAAAAAGAAATTGCCAGGCTTTACCTGCAGCGGTATTTTTAATAAACGAAGAGAAGGAAAAAGTCTTGCTGCATATTCACAAATGTGTTTGCTTGATATTGATGATATTGATCCAAGAATGGTTAATACCATTGTTGAAAGAGCTAAAATGATTACCTATTCGCATCTTGTTTTCATTAGTCCTAGCGGTATGGGTGTTAAAATTGTTGTCAAGGTTGATTCAGATGCAACAGAACATAAAACAGCCTACACACAAATTTCTAACTTCTATAAAGAAGAATTAGGCGATGATGCAGGAAAGCTAGATGGAAAAACAAATGACATTGCACGCCTTACATACATTTCCTATGACCCTGATGCATATTTCAATCCAGATAGCGCCATCTTTCATGTAGATGTATCAAAAAAGAAAGTAACATATTTGCCAAAGATACCTGACATGCAAAATATTGCTTCTAACTGGGATCCGATTTTTTTTAAAGCACAAGCCTATACAGATAAAAAACAAACATTCGAAGAAGGCAACAGAAATAATTATTTATTTGCGCTTTCCATTAATGCAAACAGATACGGCATTCCTTTAGAATACATGCATAAAACATGCATTGAATTATATTCCGCTAATTGGGATATTAAAGAAATTGAAAATTGCATTAATAACGTGTATAACAAAAATGAAAAAGACTTTGGTGTTTGGAGAAATTTAATTCATCAGACTATTGATGATAAAAAAATTGAAGTCGCTAAAAAACAAGAGACAATTGAAAGCATTCATGAAGATGCATACAACACGCCTGTTTTGCCAGTTGAAATAATTAATCAATTGCCACCTGTTATAAAAAATATTGCTGATCTGCTTTCCAACGAAAGAGAAAGAGATGTTTTTGTTATTGGCGCTTTAACAATCCTTAGCGGTTGTTTTCAAAATGTACAGGGCATCTATGATGGCAACGTTATTTATCCGAATCTTTTTACATTCATCATCGCTCCTGCATCTTCTGGCAAAGGTGTATTAAAATTGTCTGTTGATCTTGCTTCTATTCTGCATGACAAACTCATTGAAAAAAGTAAAGCTGATTTAGTTAATTATACAATGGCGATGGAAAATTTTAAAATATCTAAAAAACAAAAAAAAGAAAATATTGAAAAGCCAGAGAAACCTCCTTTTAAAATGTTGTTACTGCCTGGCAATTCCAGTTCTGCTGCCATCTATCAACAATTAAACGATTCTGAAGGTATGGGTATTTTATGCGAAACTGAAGCTGACACCATTAATAATACTTTTAAAAACGATTGGGGTAACTCTTCGGACTTATTTCGCAAAGCTTTTCATCATGAAACCATCAGCCTAAAAAGAAAAACAGATGATTTATATATTTATGTAAGAGAGCCTCGCCTATCTGTTGCCCTATCTGGAACTGTCGCACAAGTGAAAACTTTAATTCAATCTGCAGAAAATGGTTTATTCAGCCGCTTTAGCTTTTATCGTTATAATGCACACAGAGCATGGCGCGATGTTTCTCCTAAAAACGGTAAAGAAAAATTGCCTATAGTAATTAAAGAAGGTGCTGAAACAGTTGTTAAAATAGCTGAATATTTAAAAACAAATCCGACAGAATTTACCCTTTCGGAATTGCAATGGGAGAAATTAAACAATCATTTTTCAACTATTCTTAACCATGTTTCATGTTTTGTTGATGAAGAAGCTTCTGCAACTGTTATGCGTCTTGGATTAATTTCATTTCGTATAGCCATGATTTTAACAGCTATTAGAAAATTTCAAGACAAATTAAAGGATGTGCAAATAGTTTGTTCTGATATTCATTTTGAAATGGCAATTCAAATTATTGATGTATTACTTCAACATGCGATGCAGGTATATAAAGAATTGCCATCTACATCAGTTGAATTAGAAGGAAAAATAAAATTATTTTTTGAAGCACTGCCAATGCAATTTGATAGAAAAACGGCAATCGCTACTGTTATGGAATCTGCTATCGGTATTACGGATAGAACAGTAGACAAATATCTTAAACGTCTTTTGGAATATAAATTTTTAACCAAATCAGACTATAATGAATATAGAAAGTTGGTTGATATTGCTCCAAAAGAACAAACCCCTGTTATTCAAATGCATCATGATGATGCAAAGGTTGCTTAATAATAAAGCCGGAAAATTTATTCCGGCTTTTATTTTATATTTCTTTTTGGCAAAGCAGGTAAACTAGGTAAACCATGTAAACCGTTTTAAAAACAAAAATCAGGAATCCTTGCTACCGCTTCAATCTTTTTCTTATCCAATACCTTGGCATAAATCTGTGTAGTCTTTAAATTTTTATGCCCTAATAATTTTGATACTGTATAGATGTCGGTATCTAAACTTAATTGCAAGGTTGCAAATGAATGTCTTGCACAATGGAAGGTTATTTTTTTATTGATGCCTGCTGCGTTCACCCAATTTTGTAATTGTTTATTCATCCATGAATTATATTGCAAATTCTTAAAAATAGTTTCATCAAGATTTGCCTTTGTATTTCTTTCGCCTAATATTTTTATTGCTTGCTCCGATACAGGCATCACTTCTGCTGCCTTTGTTTTTTGTTGCGTGTATTGAATACTCCAACCTTCTTTTTCTGTGTAATGAAAATGATTCCACGATAATTGTTTTACATCACTCCATCTAAGTCCCGTCAATGCTGAAAACAAAAAAGCTTTCTTCAGTAATTCATTTTCGCAAGGTGTTTTAAACAGTTGTATTATTTCTTCAAGCGTTACAAATTGTCGTTGTGATTCCAATTCTTTAATGCCCTTCACTCTCATGGCTGGATTTTCTTTGATAAATTTCTTTAGATAAGCTTCTCTTAATGCAGCCCTTAGTTTATTAAAATAGGATAGCGTAGAATTTTGATGAAGTTTTCCTTTGCCTTTCTTTTTTATGTTCTTGAATAAATATTCTTTGAACTGCTCTAAAATATTTTCATCGATTTGTTCTAATGAATAATCATTACCATTAAAAAAGGTTTGTAAATGCCTGTATGTTGTAAGCCAGTTTCCATGGTTGCCTAATGATTCATTATATTTTCTATCAACAATGCTTTTAAAATAATCAAGGAAACTCATTTTACTTTTTGTGCTGCTGATAAAGCCATGATTGGTTGTTTGAAAATCCATTATCCTTTTTGCTCTGATGGATTCAGCAAGTATCATCGTTTCTTTATTGTGATCCTTTTCAATATTTGTTTTGGGGGTTTCATAAATGTGAAGGTTCAACCATTCATATCTAATTTTATCGCCTGGCTTTAATGAATACGATAAATAAAGGCTTGACATTTGTTTTTTACCTTTCTTTTCTTTGTCTGCTGAGATTTTGCCAACTCTCTTTCTTAAATGAATTTTCATGGTTTTGTTCGTTTTTTGTTACGATTTCGTTACTAACATTCCCATGAATATTTTATTTAAACAACAGATACCAGTATTTACAGGGGTTTCAGCTTGTAAAATTTGTTTTAGGTATATTCCACATCAGAAAATATCCATTTTTATAAGCGGTTTTTACTTCAAAATTTGATTGCTGATTGTTTTATACTCTTTTTAATAGAATTATAAAAAGCATGCTTTAAAAAAGCAATGGCTACTCTTAGCTGTGATGGTACTAACAAAGTAATTATAACATGAAGTAGAACCCTTTCTATTTTCAATTTATTTGTTCACCCTTCTGCTAATTAAATTATTTAAGTATTCTCTATTGAAAATATGTTTCTTGCCGATACGTGATGAAATAATCTTTCCTTCTTTTAACCAACGTCTGCATGTGAGTGGTGAAATGTGAAGCAGGGTTGCAGCTTCATCTAAGGTGAGTAATTGCTTTTCCTGTATCGTTGTTATCCTTTTTATTTCTGTTACAGGTGGCTTGATTTGATTTTTTCTATCCAGTGCTGCCTGAATCTTTGCATTTCTTGTTCTATCCTTATGAGAATTTCTTGCACAATTATGCGAACAAAATCTTGTGGTTGTTTTTCTTGCAGTGAATTCTTTTTTGCAATACTCACAAACTAATTCTAATTGAATATTACTGCTCATTTTATTTGGGTATTTTTTATTTCTGTTACTAAAAGTCCTTTGAAAATAATAGCGAGGCAACGATTATTTTCTTTTGAATTTTCCTGCAATAATCAATAGTATGGCAAATAAAAAAGCGTTCTTAAAAGAATTAAAAACTAATTGGAAATACTCTGCTATATCAATAAAATTGAATCGGGTTTATGTGAAGGATTGTAAAATAAATCGAGCAACAGAAGTCTATGAATTCTTAAAAGAGGTTTGGGATAAAGATTTAATTAATATTCAAGAACAGTTTGCTGCTATTTATTTTAATCACAATCAAAAAGTTATTGGCTATCGAATTTTAAATACAGGTAACGCTTCTACTTGTATGGTTGATATTAAGCTTCTGGTTTGTTTAGCACTTCACTCTATGGCAACAGGTGTTATTATTGCACACAATCATCCTTCCGGTAATCTTGCACCAAGCAGGCAAGATGAAAACATGACAACTAAAATTAAAGATGCGCTTGGTTTAATTGATGTGAAGTTGATTGATCACGTTATTATTACTGATACTGAATTTTATTCGTTTGCGGAGGAGGGTGCGATATAAACTAATATGAAATTTTAGCCTTTAAACGCTCTAAGCCAATTCACTAATATGCCAGTACCAATTGCTAACACATAACTTATTAAAGTTCCTACTAAAACATATTCCGTTTGCTTCTTACTATTCATACGAATTATAGACTTGCCAGTTATTAAAAAGCCAATTGCCTGGTATTGCCCTAAGAGCACAAGAAAGAATATTATTACCCTTTCAAAAATCCCAATATATCTGCCTGCATTTTCTGCTTCTTGTTCATTCGCTGTTGAAGGTTCCGATTCCGGACTTTGTTTTGGCAATATCCCCTGTATAAAAAATTTGATTATAAATGATGCAGGCCATATCACAAATACCACTCCAATTATTATTAGCATTAACTTATAATCAGTCATGAGTTGATCAGCAACTTTATAAATTAGATACCGCTTCTTTACCAACAATAGCCATATCAAAAATACTGTTACCAAATGTGCTAATTGATCTATTATAAATGCCTTGAAATTTCTGCTTTTGTCAAATCTTATTTTTATTATATCAATTATAAGGTGCGATACGCCTCCTAGTATTGCTAACCATATAGACAATTTAAAGCCAGATGCTAACCAAAATCCAAGTGCAGCAATAAAACCATGTGCATATAGAAAAGATGAGTTGAATTGTTTTTGATACTTATCATCAACCAATTTTTTTGTTTGGAAAATAAAGTCAGTTGCAATATGTGCTAATAAAAGCCATAATAGCAATACTCCATCATTATAAGTAAACCACTCTTTATTCATAAGTTTCTATTAGTTTATTCTCAATATGCTTTACTGCAGTTTCAACTGCATACCATTTAGCAGATCTTGCTGCTTGATTCACTCCTGGTTGGCTAATGCTCATTATATTTGCCACCTCATCCTCCTTTTTGTTCTGCAGTTTATTTAATATAACTTCCGCTTGTCCTCCAAAATATTTTTGTATCAATGCATCTAGTAACAAAATCAATGGCCTTATTTCTTTAGTTAACTTTTTATCGTTTGCTTCTAATGCTAATTCGCTAAAGTTTGTTTTTAATTCAGCTAACCCCTCACTTGCTAATATAAAAGCTTCTCCATCTGATTCCGATAACTTCCTTTTTATAAAATCTGCAGTTCCTATCCCTACAGCAACTCTTACTCCTGCAAATCTTAATGAATTATTTATAGAATTATTATCATTAATGCGGTTAAACTTATTTGCTTGTGTCTTCGTTTTTACAAAACATTTTATCATTAGTGCAATGCGTAAAACATACTTTATTTCTGCCGCTTCACATTGAAAGCTATCGCCCCCCGATTGCTCCACTTTCTTTATCCAGCCTCTTTCTTTAAGTGTTTTTAAAAACGATTGTATCTCGCTGTACAGAGCCTCCCTCGCTACAGCATCTATACGTCTTGAATTGATGACATCTCCTGTTATTATTCCATAAGTTTTCATACTCTCTTAATTAACAATTACACAAATATAAGCTTCAAAGATTATAATACCTATTTATAAGCTCTGAAACTTATAAACATTCATTATAAGCTTGTGAAATTATAATTAGACTTTGTTTATGTTTTATCTCCGTTACTACTCCCCAAAATCCATGTATCATTACGTATCGTTGTGTATCATTACGTATCATACTGTATCATTGCGTATCACCAAAATCACAATTTTTGTACTAAATAAAAATTAGTAACAGAATTGTAATAAGAAAATGGCTACTAAAGGCGAAAGAAGGCAAAGAAAAGCAAAAGAAATTCGCTGATAATCAGCAGAAACACTGTAAAACCTGCGTTTATTGTGAAGGGGTTATTTCCCGATACAGAAAGTAACTAATTGGCTTAAGTCTCCTATTTACAATGCTTTACGATAATACATAGCTTTCAAGGTACAAATGAGGTACAATACAGTTCAGAAAATTCACTTTTGAGGGGTTAAACAGTTTTACTTTCCAATTTTAAAATTTCAGTACTTTCCAGTTCAGTATTTCAGCTTATCAAATAAGAGGTCGGGCAATGCTTCGGCTTGTTTTATTACTTTCATAATCCGTAAAAAACGCTTAGTTGGGTTGCCTTTGTACCAATGTTTAAAGTGCTTCGCTTGTAATTGGTCATATTCGTTGCCTTTGTATAACGGTTTCCATTTTCGGGTAGTCTGTCTTTCCCTTTTGCTTTCGGTTTGAATTTTATACATACAACCCCTGAACGCTGAACGGTGGTAAAAATAGGTATCGGCTAAATATAGCTTTCGGCAACGCTTACCAGTATAGGGGCAAACGAAATACCAAACAACCCCTTTACCTAAATTGGAAGGGTCTGAAACAAGTTGCACCCTGTAATTTATCGGGGCTTCGTTGCATTTGTAATCCAGTTCAATGTAAGGGCTTTCGGGTTCGGTGTTTACCCTTATTGAAATACTTGCTGTTTTGTTCCCGTTCCTGCTCCATGTAATTGCACCTTCTTTCCATTGGCAGGGGTTCAAATACCCTTGTTTTCTCAAAAAAGAAATATCTAACTGTAAACACTCATCGTATAGAGTCGGGTAAGTGTGAGGCTTTGGCATCTGAGATTTATTTTGGAAAATGAAACCTAAATTATTTGGGAACATGATTTATTTCGTGCCATTTACTCCAATGTGTTTAAATTGAAATAAGCCCCAGTTTCAAATTTTATAAACTCTTCATTGTCGCCTATTTCAACGCTTATATTTTGGTCATTTATTTTTTGGTTCAATAGAACGGAAAGTTGTATTAGCTTTTCGGTTGAAACGTCCGATAAATCCCTTTTTTCTATTTCCTCAATTACTTTCTTATAAGTTTTAAGCATAGCTTTTAAACGGGCTTGCTTGCCCATTTCAAGGGTTCTTACCGTATCATTTAACTGTATTGCCAAACCTTCATTTATAGCTGTTCGGGTTTCGGTTTCTTTATTCCATTCTACTAAATGGCTTTTATTTATTGAAAGGCTTTTTGAAATGGCTTCAAAACTTTGTCCTTCAATTCGCATTGTAACAAACTTCTGCTTTTTAGTTTCTGTTTTCATATCAATTCAAATTTGTGGTTAATACTTGTTTCAATTCCTTTAGTCGGTTGAGGTATGGTAAAAAGGTTCGTTTGCCGTTGTTCGCTTTCACGGTGGCAAAGTGGCTTTCAATAAATAGGGAACAGTTTGTTATCGTACTGCATTGGTTCAGCTTTAAGGGCTGGGTTGGTAGTGTAATTCCTGTAAAGTAGTTTTCAAGTTCGGTAATATCCTGTTCCCAGCTTTCGGGCTTCGGTTGTTCGGGCTTACTGAAATAGTAAACAGGTTCGGTTTGTTCAAATGCTTTCACCTCAACCAAAGGTTGAACGGCTGGGGGTGGTTCGGTGGCTTCGGGTTCAGGTAGGGCAAAGGCTTTGTAATCGTATTTTATTAAATAGTCGGCAAGGTCAAACCCTTGTTTCCTTTCTGCTTCGGTGGCTTTACGTTCCAATAAATCGGAAACAGTAAATATTGCAAGGTGGGAAAGTTCCTTTGCTTTGTTGCTCCATTTTTCAAACCCGTTGAGGTCGGGAAATAGTGTAACCGTTCGCCCCTTTAGTATGCTGCACTTTTCAGCGTTCAGCCCGTCTTTACTCCCTGCTGCCAACCAAATGAACTGGGGCAAATAGACGCTGGCAATAATAGCCGTTTTTTCACTTTCTACTATGGCAACGGGTTTCAGTTTCCCGTCTTTGTGCCTTTCATTCAAACGGTGTTCACCAAAAAAGCATTGTTTGAAATCTGTAGTTTTTAAAGCTGTATGCACCCAGTAAACAGGTGGCTTGTTTGTTTTAACTCTTTTACAATCCTTACCAATTACTGAAACATCTGAATTTATTATTTCATACTGAATTATTTTACCCGTTCTTACTTTGCCCTGTGTATCTATTTGCCAAAATACCGTTGCCCCGTTCCAATGTTTTGAGGTGGCAATAAAATAACAGCTTACCAGTTGACTGGCAAGCTCAACCCCGAACAGGTTAATAAGGAACTGTACAAAGTGGTTCGTTTCAAATGCTTTGGGGTTCAGGCTGGCTTTAAATACCTCAACGGGAATAAATGAAACGGACTTTGGTTGAGGTGTAACAGGTCTGGGCTTGTATGCTTTGGGCTGGGGTGCATCAAATGAAATATTGTTATCCTGAAAATATTGTTTCGGGGTGTAGTGGTAACCGCAATTACTTTCACGGTTGCACCTGCCAACGGTTGCGTGTATGTGTTCGCCTGTTTCCGTATCAATGTAAAGCGAAAAGGTTTTATCCCTTTGTTGGCAACTGGGGCAACGATAACGGGTATTCATTCCCTTGTATGGTTCTAATATGTATCGGTGTTCCTTCATTTTCAATTTTTTATCTGTAACATCTGTAACACTTGTAACAGGGTGTTACACTTGTTACAGCGTGTTACAGTCCTTTAAAATTCTACTTACTTTCATGTGAGAAATACCCAGTTCAGCCCCTATTTCCCGAAGGCTTCGCCCTTGCTGCTTTAGTTCGCTTACCTTTTCGTTCAGGTTTTCTTTGTCCTTTTCGGTGTGCTGTTTCAGGTGTTCCCATTCCTTACCGAAATTCACAAACTCAAACAATAGGAAATTGTGGGGCTTATCAATTTGACAAACACAAACATTTTCAGCATCGTAAATTTGTTCTGTGTTCCGTTGCTTAATTTGTTTCAGGTAGCGTAAATTTTTGTCGCTGTGGCTTTCACCGATTGAAAAGGAACTATCACAAAAGTTTATTAGCATCTTACTGCCTTGTAAATCATTTCGGGTAATTGGTTTTGATAAATCCCTTTTAGGTGTGTGTGCAAGTGCCAAAATAGAAAGCCCGTATTTGTTTTTTAATGCTTTCAAATGTTTCATTAAGGGTAAAGCATCTTTAGCCTTTTCAGTTTCGTTTTTTAGGTAAGTGAGGTTATCAATGATTAAAACCTTTGCCCCTGTTTCCGTAATGCTTCGTTCCAAAGAATAGTTGAGGTAATCCTCAAAGGTTTGGGCTTCGGGTATAGTGGCATCGGGGTTTATTTCTACCCGTATAAAGTTGTAATCAAAGTTGTAATGCTGTTCAAACTTTATTGAATATCTGTTTTCAAATTGTTTGTCGCTTAACTCAAAATCAAAATACAAAATTGGTTGCTTTGGTGTTTCCAATTTAAATCCCCGTATTTGTTCGCCCCTGCTTATACTGTTACCGATTTGCACGGCTAAAATTGACTTACCTAAATTAGTGTCGGCAAACAAAATACATAATTCACCCTCAAACCAAAATTCACCAAAAAGCATTTGCGGAATAGGTCGGGTTTTCGCTTGTTCAATCCAACGGCTGGCTGTTTTAACTGTGAACAGTCCTTTACTTTCTTTGGCTTCATTGCCTTGCTTTAAAAGTTGTTCAGTTTCGGCTTTAATATCCTCAACCCCGATACCGTATTTTTCAAATTCAAAGTTTGTTTTCAGTTCCATATCAAAACAAT
>JAKAJX010000057.1 GCA_021824855.1 Bacteroidota bacterium
CCTATCGTTCGGGAAGGAAGAAAAGGCTAAATTATTAAATGCCTCGTTTAGGGAGGGGTATTGCATGTTGCAATTTGATTTGGATGATAATGAAAAAATTTATGGTGGTGGCGAGCGAGCATTACCACTAAATAGAAGAGGCTATCGGTTTAATTTATACAATAATCCTTGGTATGGTTATGGGGAAGGGGCAGATAATTTAAATTTTTCTTTACCATTTTTTACTTCATCAAAATGCTATGGATTATTTTTTGATAATGGATCGAAAGGCTATGCCGATATTGGTAAAACCAAATCTAATATTTTGGAAGTTGGGTTTATAAGTGGCGAAATGAATGTATATGTTATTTTAGGAAAAAGCTATAAAGAAATTCTTACCTCGTACATGCAACTTACGGGTACACAACCTTTGCCTCCTTTATGGGCAATGGGAAATTTTATGAGTCGTTTTGGCTATGAAAGTGAAAAACAAGTTACGTCAATTGCAGCTTCAATGCA
This sequence comes from Bacteroidota bacterium, assembly GCA_021824855.1. GTDB lineage: Bacteria > Bacteroidota > Bacteroidia > Chitinophagales > Chitinophagaceae > JAKAJX01. Next base: position 499 of record JAKAJX010000057.1, read on the forward strand.
ACTACATCAAATTCCATTCGATGCTATTATTTTCGATTTGTTTTGGTTTGGCGATAGTATTAAAGGAACCTTAGGAAATTTAGATTGGATAAATACCCATCAATGGCCTAACCCCCAAAAAATGATACACAATTTTAAAAGCAACAACATCAATACTATTTTAATTACAGAACCTTTTATGCTGCAAGGCACCAAACAATATACTGCTTCATTACCTTATTTAGCAAAAGACAGTTTAGGAAAGCCATTTATTATTCCCGATTTTTATTTTGGTAAAGGTGGATTGCTGGATATTTTTAGAAAAGATGTAGGCGATTGGATTTGGAATATACATTATAAAAAGCAAATTGCTAATGGTGTAAAAGGCTGGTGGACAGATTTGGGCGAACCGGAAAAACATCCATCGGCTATGATGCATAATGCAAAAGATGAAGGTGTAATGCGTATGCTGTATGCCGATGAAATACATAATTTATATGGTCATTACTGGAATAAAAATTTGTTTGAGCATTATGCAAAAGATTTTCCAAATGAACGCTTATTTCATCTTAACCGTTCGGGTTTTGCGGGTAGCCAGCGATACAGCATTTTTCCTTGGACTGGCGATGTTAGTCGTTCTTGGACCGGACTAAATGCTCAGTTACCTAATTTATTAGGAATGAGTATGTGCGGTATTCCTTACATTCATAGTGATGCAGGTGGTTTTGCAGGAGGTAATGGCGATAATGAATTATATGTTCGGTGGTTACAATTTGCTGTATTTACTCCTATATTTCGCCCTCATGGAACAGCATTATATGCAATAGATAAAAATGCATTTAGTTTTCCAAGCGAGCCGGCTTTAATAGATTCACCGTATTGTAATATAGCCAAATCTGTTGTTGATTTTCGTTATAAAATGTTACCCTATAATTATACTTTGGCTTATAAGCAAGCAAAATATGGAGAACCTTTAATAAGACCATTGTACTATGAATATTCACACGATACTATTGCAGTAAATAAAGCAGATGAATTTATGTGGGGAGATGAAATATTAGTAGCACCTGTATTACAAAAAGCTGCCCAGCAAAGACAACTATATTTACCCGAAGGCAAGTGGTTTGATTGGAATAACAACATGATGTTGAGTGGAAAGCAAAACTTAAATTATTCGGTTACACTTTCTACTATTCCATTATTTATTAAAGAAGGTAGTTTTTTACCTATGTATTTGTTGGCAGCGGCCAATGTATCGGCTACTGCAAAAAATATGCTTTCTGTGGTATATATTCCTTCTATCAAAAGATCAACGTATGTTTTATATGAAGATGATGGAGAAAATAAAAAAGCTATTGAACAGCACCAATATCAACTCACTACATTTACTTCTTCAGGAGTACAACAGAACAAAATAATAGTAAATATTAAAAGCAACGATGGCGTATATGCCAACAAGCCAAATCAAAGGGAATGTAAATTCATTATTCCATTAACTAATAAACCTAAGCAAGTTGTACTAAATAAAAAACTAATAGCTGTTGATGCTCATTTAACTAATAACAATGTAAACAGCATTGCCGAATTTGACGATGCTAAGCAGCAATTAATTATTTCAGTGGTATTTAAGTCTCATCAATTAAATACAATCGAGGTTGATTTATAGAAATTATTACATATTAAACCAATAGTCCATTTTAAATACCAATGCCCTGTTTTTATTTTGCAGCAATGGGGTGGTATAATAATTATCGGTATAAACTAAAAACAAATCGCTCATTGGTTTAAAGCGATATTGGAATCGGCTGTTGATATTAAAATTATTATTTTGGGTATTGTACTGAATGAAAGTTGTCCAAAACATTTTAGTGCTAAAATCGTATTCAATTTTTGGTGCAATTAAAAATAGTTCGGTATTGCCATACGGGTTGGCGAATTGTAAATTATCGTATTCAAAATTTACCGAAACATTCATGTGAGCAGATTGTCTGTAGGTCCCTCCTAAAACAATGGTTGCTTTAGTGCCATTATAAAAACCACCACCTGCTAATTGTGTATAATAGCTAAAAGGTTTTCTAAAATCGGAAGAGTAGGCAGCAAATGCTTGTGTAAAATTATATTGCCCAACAGGCAATGGCGGATAGACCGAATTGGTAAAAGAAACCGGATATAATAAGTTTAATAAAGTATTGGTTACAACAAAATTTAAATTGCTTGTATTCGTAAACATTAAATTATATTGTAGCCTTGTATCGTGTTCGTTTAAACTATTATTTGGGTTAAAGAAAAAGTCGTTAAAAAAATTAATTCTCTGTGTATGTATTGCCGATGTTTTAGAATAAAATGCATACGATACATTATTATAGATTTCTTTATATCCCATTCTAATGGTTGTATCTCGTAGCGCATCGTAATTTTTTATTCGCAAAACATAACCCATATCGGTGTAATAATTAGTGCCCACCGATGCAAAACCGGTATTAAAACCTAAATGTCTTCCACTATACCTCATGCCTCCATTAATAAAATTATTATCGGAATGAATACCCGATTTGTAGGAATGATTAAAACTTGCATAAGCCTTCCAAGAACCCGATAAATTTGAATAATCAAATTCAGTTCCTGCATTTCTTCCAAAGGCATTTAGTGGATTTTTATTTTTTTGATCTTGCGAAATAAAATTTTCTCTATCAAGTAAATAGGCTTTTATAACCGATCGTTTAAATAAATTATGCTGAATAGTAGCAGCCGAATAATTTTCGGCGGTATAACTTCCCTGATTACCGGTTTGAATATTCATAAAACCTATGCGAGTAGATTTATTAATATTGCCTGTTAATCGAACCCCCATTAATATTGGAATAGGATTATTATTAGAATCTAAACCTATTGTTCTTGAGTAAAAAGGTCTAACACCATTCTGCCCCAGCCTTGAAAACAAATCAGAGTTCTCTAAAAAAAAGCCTCTTTTTTCCGGATAATAAATATTAAATCTTGTAAGATTGGTTACTTGTTTATCTACATCAACTTGAGAAAAATCGGGATTAATAGTAAGATCGAGATTTAAGGATGAGGATAATGTAAATTTTCCATCAATACCTGCATTCATTTTTGTGCTGGTAGGAATATTATTTTGTTTATTTTGGTTGGTGTTAGAGGTAATGTAGGGAATAGTAACTATATTTTTACCGGGCGTTGGTGGTGGTTCATTCCAAATTAGCGAACCGGTAAAACCCAAATCATGCGATTGGAAATTCAGAGGAACGTGAGTCCATGTAGAGTACTCATTTGTTTTAGGGTCTATGCGAATAAAATTAATTCCCCAAACCATTTTATCGGCTGTGTACCTCAATGTTTTAAATGGTATGGCTATTTCTACCGTCCATTTATTTTTATACAATTTTGTAGCCGAATACCATTTGTTATCCCAACTCCAAGCACCATCG
>JAKAJX010000177.1 GCA_021824855.1 Bacteroidota bacterium
CTGCATTGCTAATGGATTTTTTTGATGAACACCTTCCAGCAAATCGTTAATAATTGGGCCATGCCTGCTAACTTTCACTTCCATCTCCACATCCTTTGCGTTTTTAACCTTTATCGTTTTTTTAAGAATAGTATATTCTTTCCAACCTTCGGGAGTTTTGTATTGAGAAGCATTAGAAGGATTGTTTTCTTCTTTATAAAAATCTAAATCATCATTTTCGAACATCGTTAAACCGTACGCATATTGATGGTTATGACCCAATAAAGGAAATGGCACACCGGCTAAATGATAGCCATACATTTCATAATCGGGAGTTTGAATATGTGCTTCGTACCAAACTGAAGGTTGAGAATACGCTATATGCGGATCGTTAGCAAAAATAACTTTACCATTTTTAGTTTTAGATGGTGCAATTACCCAACTATTGCTGCCAATAAAAGGCGGCACAGGTGATTGATTAAGAATATTGGTTATGGCTGAAGATATTTCGCCATAATTAGCTGCCAATCCTTTATAATTTTTTATGAGTGTAGTTTGGTTAGTAGGTTCAATGCCTAACTCTTTTACATACACATCACCTAATTTTTCTTTTATTTCTGTAAGTAATGGATCTGTTTTTTGTGCCATTGCAAAACTAAAAGACATATATCCCAAAACGTTATACATATCTTTCAATTCATACTTTTCTTTTTTTACACCTAAAAGATAAAATTCTATTGGAGTAGCTCCTTTTTCTATAAACTGATTCACGCCATCTAAATAAGCCATAGCTAATTGATATACTTCACCATTCTTATCCAACGCATCAATAGCTTTAGTGGAGGCTTCTTCTATACCTAATCCGGCATAAAACTTATCGCTATTTAATGCAATAGCACCAAATAATTCCGATAATCTTCCAGCCGCAATTCTACGCATTAACTCCATTTGCCATAATCTATCTTGTGCATGTACATACCCTAAAACAGTCATTGCATCTTTTTTTGTTGGGGCATAAATATGTGGCACACCGTAATCATCAAAATAAACTGTTGTTTCTTTACTAATATTTTTTAGCTGAATTGTACCACTGTAATTGGGTTTTAAATGGTAGATAAATGCTATAATTACTACAGCAAAAACAATAATAAGAATACCCAAAACTTTAAAAAAGGTTTTAACTATTTTCATGATGGCAAAATTATAATCTGTGAATATATTTTATTTGATGCAAAAAACAACCGAGTTTTTAATACCTTAACCAGTTTAACCGAATCATTGCTTCGTATATGGCACCTAACTGAACACCATGTTGCAATTTATTATCGGCAAGCAATTGTATAAATTCTTCTTTCGAAAAGCTTACTACATCAATATCTTCTAAATCATCTAATCTTCTTTTAGTAATTTGTTGTGCATTTTTTACTAAATAAAAGTAAGCAGTACTTGTATTTAATGCAGGGTTAGTAGCTGCTTTAAACAGGTATTCAATTTCGGTAGAAACATACCCGGTTTCTTCTTCCATTTCTCGCAAAGCCGCAACTGCAGGGTCTTCACCAACTTCAATTACTCCGCCGGGTAATTCATAAGTTACCGATTGAATTGGATGTCTATATTGACGAACTAAAATAATTTTTTCGTCTTGGGTTACAACAATAGTATTACAAAAATCGGGGGCTTCTATAACAAAATAGGGTTCAATAATTCTGCCATCGGGCAATTGACAAGTATCGGTTTTTACGTGCAACCATTTTTTTTCATACACATAATTTGATGATATAATTTTCCAACTTAAATCACGCATAAAAATTGTTGATTATTGAATGATTATTCTTCCTAATTTTTGTAAGGCAAAGAAGATACATGATAACTGCATTGATTGAATAAATTGTTGTGTTTTTACCATTTCAATTAATTCGTTCATAGTTACTAAAAATGTTTCTACATCTTCTTCTGCATCTAAAACTTGTGTAGTATCGAGCACGCCGCCGGTTGCCAAAAACATGTGCATTAAATTGGTATTGGTAGTTGGGTTGGGAGATACATTTCCAAGATATTCGAAATTACTAAACCTATAACCGGTTTCTTCTAACAACTCTCGTTCAACGGCATCTTTAATTGATGCATCCAATTTATCTACACAGCCGCCCGGTAATTCTACCGTTACGGTATTTAATCCATGACGATAAATTCTTTCTAAAATAATTTTTCCATCTTTAGTTATTGCAACTGCACAAGCATAATCGGGGAAAGTATACACATAAAATGGTTCAATAATAGAGCCATCAGGTTTTTTACAAATATCGGCACGTACATCAATCCATTTATCTTTTAATAATTGTGTAGATGAAATTAATTGCCACTTTAATTCTCTTGCCATTACCAATTATTTGCTTCTCGAAGTGAACGAATATGAGCAGTATGATGTTTTCCATGCCATGCATATAACCCTAACAAAAACCATAAGCTCATTTGTCTGCCTGTTTCGGGATGAATAACAATTCTATTAAATTGTTCATCTGTAATATTATTTAAAATAGCATACCAACGTTGGTGCAAAGCATATAAAAGTGTTATTGACACATTGATAGCAACCAGATTATTGTCGATTAAATTTGCCCATTCTTTTTCTTTATACGGTTTAATGATGGGGCTATCTTCTGTTAATCCCAATTTAAATCGTACATAAGCATTGATATGACTATCGGCAACATGATGTACTACTTGTTTTACATTCCACCCACCTTCTCTGTATGGTGTGTTTAATTGAAATTCATCTAAATCAGTGATAGCCATTTCTAATTCTTTGGGTAAAAATTGAATATCGGCTAACCATTTTTCTTTTTGCTCAGTAGAAAATTCTTTGGGTTCATATTTACCAATGGGATAACGTGGATCGTTTGACATAATATTATTTTAATGTATGGTTTTAATCTGCTCGTAAATCGTGGCCGGTTAATTGAATGAATACATCTTCTAAACTTGCTTTTTTCAATTCTTTTGGTCGCTCAAAACCCGAAGCCACTAAGTTGTCTATTAATTTATCGGGAGTTTCAATTGCAATAATTTTTCCGTTATCAATAATTGCAACTCTATCGCATAATACTTCGGCTTCATCCATATAATGTGTGGTAATAATTACGGTGGTTCCTTGATTTCGAATATCTTTAATTAAATCCCACAAATTTCTTCTTGCTTGCGGGTCGAGGCCTGTAGTTGGTTCATCTAAAAAAATAATTTTAGGTTGATTGATTAAAGTTGTGGCAATTGAAAAACGTTGCTTTTGCCCACCACTCATTTCTTTGTATTTCGATTTGGCTTTATCTCTAAGATTTACTTTATCTAAAAAAAGATAAGGATCAATTTCTTGGTTATATAAGCCTGCAAATAAGTTTAGCAACTCAATTAAATTTAATCCCGGATAATAGCCACTGGTTTGTAACTGAACACCAATTATTTGCTTAATTTTATTAGGATGTGTATCTAAATTTATTCCATCAACTATCACTTCTCCTGAAGTTTTAGATCGCAATGTTTCTATGATTTCTAAAGTAGTAGATTTACCGGCACCATTAGGGCCTAATAATCCAAAAATTTCTCCTTCAAATACATCGAAATTAATGCCTTTAACGGCTTCAAAATCGGCATAGTTTTTAACTAAATTTTTTACTTCAATAATTTTCTTACTCATATTAAAAATTAAAAGTTACACCAATACCATTATTAGTAATGCTGACATTGGCACTAATAGTATTGTGCTTTTGATTAAATAAAAAAACAGCTTTTTGCAATGCTTGATAAGCTTTGGTAATTTCTATTGTACCTGCAATCATAGCAAAAACTCCACCTGCTGTTCCTATCCATTTTGAACTGTTTGAAACATTATATCCTAAAAGTGCAAAGTAAGTACT